>CAZJLX010000019.1:4549-13180 GCA_964546545.1 uncultured Ignavibacteriaceae bacterium
ATATAAATAATATCCCTGATAATCTGCATGATGATGGACATATCTGGAGATTTAAGGTCGGCAATAGAATGATCGATCCGAATCAAATCATGATGTCGGGCGGCGGTGAGGTTGTCGGAGATATTCCAAAAGGATTGCCCGGCTTCAAAGCGCCGATATTAAATTTAAATATCATATTTTCGCTTTTTCCGATGGCCGTGGTCATATCGTTACTCGGTTTTATGGAAGCTATTTCAATCGCCAAGGCAATGGCGGCCAAAACCGGACAAAAGCTTGATCCGAATCGTGAATTGATCGGACAGGGACTGGCGAATACGATCGGTTCATTTTTCAGCAGTTATGCCGTATCAGGATCTTTTTCGCGCTCGGCCGTCAATATTCAGGCCGGAGCGGTCAGCGGTTTGTCGAATGTTTTCAGCAGTTGCGTCGTGGTTGCAACCCTGTTATTTTTTACACCACTTTTATACCATCTACCGCAGGCTGTCCTGGCGGCGATTATTATGATGGCGGTTATCGGCATGGTCAATGTCAAGGGCTTCATCCATGCCTGGAAAGCGCAATGGTATGACGGCGCAATAAGTATTATAACATTCATAACGACTCTGGTCTTCGCGCCTCACCTCGACCGCGGAATTATGATCGGTATAGGTTTGTCACTTTTGCTGTACCTCTTAAGGAGCATGAAGCCGAATATCGCCCTGTTATCGTTGCATTCCGACGGTACATTTCGCAACCGTTGGAGATTTAAACTGGCCCAATGCAGGCATATTGCCGTTATACGGTATAACGGTTCACTATTTTTCGCCAGCGTGAATTATCTTGAGGAACAGGTCCTGGAACGAATTTCGAGGATGCCGGGACTTCGCCATATTCTAATCGTCGGAAATGGTATCAATGAACTGGATGCCTCCGGTGAAGACATGCTCTCCATTCTGGTCAGCCGGATTCGGGAAGCCGGTTACGATATCTCGTTCAGCGGTCTGAATGATTCGGTTATTGATACCCTGCATCGGACTCACCTGTACGACAAGATCGGCGAGGATCATTTTTACCGAAATGCTACACGGGCAATTCATGCTATTTACTCGCACGCCCATTTGGGATCCAGCGAAGATCATTGTCCGCTCAAAGAAGTAATCATTGATAATAACAGCGTTCGGGACAATACCAAATTTCGCAAAGCTTAGGTTGTCTTAGTTTTGTAGTCCGTAATTGGCAAAACTCATACAACCGTCCCCGCTGTTTATTTGCCGTCAGAATTACAAACAATAAGCTCTACTCAAACAGCTCGGCAAAAAACATCTTCATATGTTCCCATGAACGACGATCGGCATTGGCGTTGTATGCTGCACCCCTTGAAAGATCATCTCCTGAATTCGGGTTGGTAAAGGCATGAACCGCCCCGGAATAAGCAATGAATTGATAATCCACACCGGCCGCGCGCATCTCATCAAAGAAAGCTTCGACCTGATCGCGCGAGACGTATGGATCGTCGGCCCCATGACACACCAGCACCTTACATCGAATGTTTTTTGCGATAGCCGGATCAGGAGTGTCGAGATTACCATGAAAACTGACCACCCCGGCAATAGCGGCGCCCGATCGGGCCAGTTCCAGGACCGTTCCGCCTCCAAAACAATATCCGATTGCAGCAATCCGCTTGCTGTCACACAGTTCGTTTTTTAACAGGATATTCAATCCGGCCGTTACCCGCCGCCGCATCAAAAGCCGGTCACTTCGGTAGATATTGGCCTGTTTCAAAGCCTCATCCGAAGACTGAGGACGAATGCCCTTGCCGTACATATCGACCGCAAAGGCTATGTATCCCATCTCCGCCAGTTGTCGACATCGCATTTTAGCATAATCATTCAATCCTGTCCATTCATGCACGACCAACACTCCGGGCCGTTTGCCATTAATGCTGTTGTCCCAGGCGATGAATCCTTCAAGTTCCGCGTCGCCGTCGTTATAGGCTACAGCTTTCGTTATTACTTCACCCATAACCGGCGCTACGGTAAATAATATAAGGGCCAGATATATCATCAGTTTCATCTTTGACTCCCATTTTCCGCAAATAATTGCAATCATCGATTTTAGCCAATTCACAGGCATATCTCTATCCGCCGGCAATTATACGAACAGAAAGCGTGATTTTATTGATCTCTTTTAATCTTCACCTTATATCGATGGATTAAAAGCCGTCAAATTCCTTTGTCAACGGGTTAATTTATATCATAGATTTATATACTCCATATATAAAATCTAATTTCTTCAATCAGGCGTTTAAAAAGAGTGATATCGAGGCTGTTGTTGATTAATAAACATTTTTTATTGCGATATATTGAGCTTTTAAAATTTAATATCCCGCCGAGGCAAATTGATAAACGATTTGGAACTTTGGGTGAAGTTAAATTATATAACATACTTAAGAATTTTTATTGCAAAATCGGGAAAGGCGATATTATATCGGGTAAATTAGAGGATACATGACAAGATTGATAACAGCCCGCGACCAGTTTTCCCTTAATTTCTTTTTCCTGCTTCTATTTATTATAGGCAATTATTTTACCGCTTGCACCGGAGATAATAAAAAAGGCTCCGCGCAGGGCAATGAGCGTCTGATACCTGCGGTGGAAGCGGCTCAGGCGCGCCATGGAACTCTTCCTTTAATCGAACGTCTGAGCGGAGTCGTCAAAGCCAGAAATCAGGTCGAAATTTATCCCGAAATAAGCGCCGTTATTAATGAGGTTCATGTGCAAAACGGTGATGAAGTCGATCGGGGCCAGCCATTGGTAAGTCTTCGAAGTATAGAATTTCAGGAAAGACTAAAACAGGCGCAGGCGGCCAGCCAAATAGCCGAGGCTCAAGCCCGGCAGGCACAGGCCAAATTAAAGGAAATTGAAGCGGAATTAAGAAGGACGAGGGCTTTGGCGGAAAAAAATCTGACTAGCGATGCTGAACTCGAAACAATCGAAACGAAAGCGCTGTCGGCGGAAGCTGACGCAGAATTGGCCCGGGCGCGCGTGAAACAGGCTCAGGCCACCGTTGCCGAACAGCAGGAAACACTCTCTCGAACCATAATTCGCGCGCCGGTGGCCGGAACCGTTGGAAACCGTAATGCCGAAATCGGAATGATGGTCGGTGCCAGTACCAGGCTGTTTACGCTGGGACAATTGGATAGCGTACGGGTGGAAGTTGTCCTGACAGATCGAATGCTTGATTATATCGAAGCTGAGCAGCGAACCGAAATCAGGCCGACCAACATGCACTCGGGAATATTGAATGCTTCTTTATCGCGAATTTCCCCATTTCTTCACCCCGTCACTCACAGTACAGATGCAGAAATCGATCTGGCCAATCCAAATCATTATCTAAAATCAGGTATGTTCGTAACCGTAGATATATTTTACGGTGAAAGCGAGCAGGCCACTCTGATACCTTTAAGTGCACTTTATGAAAATCCATTAACCGGGGCGACCGGAGTTTATGTCTGTCGTGATACTTTGAACAGAATTCCGGCCGAACCGATGAAAACCGGTCAAACCGGCAGTCTGACGCCGCCGGTTCCTTTCGAATTCGTTCCGGTGGAAGTGGTTGCCAAAGGGCGTATGAGCGCCGGAATTCTCGCCGTGGAACCGGGTAGT
The DNA here is from genome assembly GCA_964546545.1 of uncultured Ignavibacteriaceae bacterium. Classification (GTDB taxonomy): domain Bacteria; phylum Zixibacteria; class MSB-5A5; order GN15; family PGXB01; genus CAZJLX01. The sequence goes on from CAZJLX010000019.1 coordinate 8,194, forward strand.
TGGGTAGTAACCATCGGCCAGGATCTTTTTAGAGGAGAATCCGGCCAGGCCAAAGTACGTCCGGTAGATTGGACATGGGTAGAGTATCTTCAGAATCTTCAACGCGAAGATTTACTGGATGAAACATTACAGAAACGGCAAACAACCGGAAGCGATACGACCGGATCCGGTATTTAAATTTTCCTAAGTTGGAAACATTGTTATGAATATCACCCGAGTGGCAGTCGATCGTCCCATTGCCACCGCTATGGTATTTTTAATCATTCTTGTCCTGGGGATCATGGGCTTCCGTTTTTTGCCCGTCGATTTGCTGCCTCCGATTGAATATCCTCTTCTTTCTGTTTCCACAAGTTACCCCAATGTGGGGCCGGAAGAAATAGAAAGGATTATTACCGACAAGGTCGAAAACGCAATCGCGAGCGTGCCCAACATTGAGGAAGTCCGTTCGGTCTCTCAGGAAGGACGAAGCCGCGTTACGCTGGAATTTACCCAGGGAACGAATATCGATGCCGCCGCTAACGATGTCAGAGCCGCTCTGGATCGTATTCGTGACGATTTTCCTCCCGAAGTCGAATCGCCGCGCCTGTGGAAATTTGATCCCGATAATTTCCCGGTCGTCGTTCTCGGCGCTCAATCCAATCGAAGCATGGAAGAATTGACACAGATACTTGAGCGTGAAATCTCGCAGCGTTTCGAACAGATTCCGGGAGTCGGTTCGGTCGATGTCTGGGGTGGGATTTATCGTGAGATTCAGGTCCGCCTTAAACGAGACCGACTTGCCTCCTCCGGTCTTTCCGCGACTGATGTCCAGCAGGCCCTTCAGCGGGAAAATATCACCCTGCCGGGCGGAGATATGCGCGAGGGAATCAGTGATATGTACGTTCGGACTCAGGGAGAATTCAAATCTCTGAAACAAATCGAGGCCACGATCATAACCGTCATCGATAACAAACCGATCCGGGTCGGTGATGTCGCTGAAGTCGTGGATGGGTACGAAGATATCAACCGGCTTGTACAAATCGATGGTCGCCCGATGATTCGCCTGGGTGTTCGAAAGCAATCGGGGGCAAATACGGTCGCTGTTGCCGAAGCGGCCAAAGCCATTATGGAACAGATTAACCGTGAGCGCGATGATATTAGTCTGCTCATGGTAATAGATCAGAGTGAATTTATTCAAAGCGCCATTGATAATGTCAAGCAGTCCGCCCTCTGGGGGGGGCTGTTGGCGATTTTTGTGCTATATTTGTTTCTGAGGAACGGTTCAACAACTTTTATAATCGCACTCTCAATACCGATCTCAATAATCGCCACTTTCGGCGTTCTCTTTTTCAATCACATTTCACTTAACCAAATGAGTTTCGGAGGTCTTGCCCTGGGCATCGGGCTGATTGTGGATAATTCGATTGTGGTCCTGGAAAATATCGTCAGAATCAGAGAACAGGGTCATTCGCTTAAGGAAAGCGCGCTGACCGGAGCCAGACAGGTGACCGGAGCAATTGTGGCGTCAACCCTGACCACTTCGGTGATTTTTTTGCCCGTTATATTCATGCAAACCATCTCCGGAATGTTATTTAAAGAATTGGCGCTGGTGGTGGTTTTTGCTCTGCTTTGTTCTTTGCTTGTCTCACTCACGCTGGTTCCCATGCTTGGCAGCCGCTATCTGACCGTAAAAAAAAGCCGCGAGACAACGGCCGGGAAACGTTCCCGGTTTACCGGATGGACGGAGTCGCTGGAAAATTTCTATACTCGTATCATATCAAAGACACTTAACCATAAAAAAACCGTATTTGCCGTGACAGGAATTCTGTTGCTGATAACCCTGTTTTTATGGCAACTTCTGCCAGTGGAACTTGCACCTCAAACCGATGCCAACGAAATAGGCATAGATCTTGAAATGGCTCAGGGTACAAATATCGCCGTTGTGAATAATTACCTGCATGAGATGGATGAAATCGTTCGAGAGATTGTTCCGATGGATCAGGTTCGCCATATTTCGATCCAAATCCGCCAGGGCGATGCCGAAGTGGAGATAACTTTGGAAAATTCCGAGACACGGACAATCAATAGTTTCGATCTGGCCGATAATATCCGTAAAAATGTTTCCGGAAAGGTCCCCGGAGTAAATGTAAGGGTAAGTGCTCAATCCGGGTTGTGGATGCTACGAAGGTTGTTCGGTTCGGGTGGCGCCGAAGCGGTGCAGATAGAATTGCGAGGGTATGATCTGGCCCTGGCTGACCGGCTGGCTCAGGATATCCGAGGAATTATGGATAACATCCCCAAAATAGCCGATGTCAGGATCAGTCGCCGCGAAGGCCGCCCGGAAGAAAATCTTATTATCGACAGAGAAAAAATCGCCGACCTCGGTTTGTCAGTCAGCCAAATCGCGCAGGTGATTCAAACCAATATAGGGGGCGGTCGGGCCGGTGTTTTCCGCGAGGGAGGCGAAGAGTATCCCATTATTGTTCGTCTTCAGCCGGAAGACAGGTTGAGTACGCATGATTTAAGCAATGTCACGGTAAAAACCGCCGGCGGCCAGACTTTACCCGTTTCGGCGGTCGTATCGACCGAACGACGGCGAGGTCCGACCGAAATCGAACGGGTCGACGGTCAACGCGTTACCTATATCACAGCCAATCTCGAAAGTGGCGCGGCCTTGGGAGATGTGGTCGACAAACTCCAGAATGAACTTTATAATTTCCCCCTGCCGGAAGGATTTTCTCTGATATTCAGCGGTGAATATGAGGAACAAAAAAAGGCCCAGACTGACTTTTTCCTGTCTGTAATAATGGCCTTAATCTTGATCTATATGGTCATGGCGGCGCAATTTGAACGTTTTCTGGATCCTCTGATTGTCATGGTGGCGGTTCCGATGGCTATTATCGGCGTGGTGCCGACACTGCTGGTAACCGGAACCTCCTTGAACATGCAGAGCCTGATGGGCATTATCATGTTGATAGGTATTGTTGTAAACAACGCTATCGTGCTGGTCGATTATATAAATTTAATGCGCCGGGAACAAAATTTGGAAATAAACGAAGCCGTCATTCTTTCCGGGCGACGGCGTTTGCGTCCGATTTTAATGACCTCTGGTACGACAGTCTTGGGTATGCTCCCGCTGGCGTTTGGTGCCGGAGCCGGAGGTGAAATCCAGGCCGCTCTGGCCAGATCGGTCATCGGGGGATTAATGGTCTCAACGATGATTACTCTTATCCTTATCCCGGTTGCTTATGTCAGTTTTTACAAAGTCCTGAACAGAAAAAGAGCCTGATCGCTAATCTTCTCGGGGACATATATTATCCCACCGAAAAGTAATCTGAAGTATTGTGGTATCAATCCCTCCGCTACTTCTAATTTGATATCCAACCGACGGATACTGCGTCTTAAATATTAACTTCCTCAATCTCTTATTGTCGCCATTTTTATCTAACTGGATAGCATTCACCAACCAGTTTGTCATTTGGAGTTGCGCAGGTATTTCTCTATCTTTTCATCTGATTTTCATATTCAAACTCGTATATTCTCTTTTGGAAATAACATGCGAATACTTATTATTGAAGATGATAAAAAGGTCGCCGCGACCATCAAAAGAAACCTCAGGCTGGAGTCATTTGCCATAGATATTGCGAACGATGGAGCCTCGGGAGAATACCTTGCCAAAACAAATGACTATGATGTGATCATTCTCGATCTAATGTTGCCCGATCAAGACGGTTGGGAAACCTGCCGACATTTGCGCAATGACAAAGTGTTGACGCCCATCCTGATGTTAACGGCTTTAGATGATGTCGCGGATAAAATAAAGGGTCTGGACTCAGGCGCGGACGATTATCTCACCAAACCGTTTCACAGCGGCGAGCTAATTGCCCGGATACGGTCATTGGCGCGACGGCACACTGATGTCAGGTCATCGACCATTGAGCGATTTGGCTTAACCCTGGATATCAATACACATAAGGCGATTCGAGAAGGAGTGGAAATTATGCTCACCGCTAGGGAGTATGCCCTTCTCGAACTCTTTATGCATAATCCCGGCAGGATCGTCTCTCGGAAAGAGATTTCCGAACATCTGTGGGATATGAATTTTGATCCCAAAAGCAATGTCATCGAATCCTTTGTCAGATTTTTAAGACAGAAAGTGGATAAGGGCTTTAACTCAAGTCTCATTCATACGATTCGCGGAGCCGGTTATTTTTTTTCCGACAAAATGCCATGAAAGATAAATAAGTAAAATGTCCATCAAGAGCAAAATCATACTGGCAAACCTGGCCGTGTTCGGGATTCTGATATCAGGACTGGCGTATTTCGTATATATCAGCACGGTACAAAATGAGATTGACGCCATTGACCTGCGGCTTGAGTTATGCGCCGCAAAAATCATAACCGAATTCGAAGATGAATGGGAAGAAGAAAATAAGCCCGAGTGGGATGATATTCTTAAAATTTCTGAGGCCGGCCTGATTCATTTGGCAATGTCCCTGCGGACAACCGATGGAAAATTGATTTTTGCGAACGACTCGCTCGAGCGTCCGTCGGAAGCACTCCTCCAAGCTATCCTGACCGGAAAATCATTGACGGAAACTGAAATTATTGGTGGCGAGAAATTCAGGAGAGCTTTGATTCCTGTTGTTATTGATGATAAGGTAGAATTCACACTAATGCTGACAACATCCATCGAAGAGGTCGATGCTCGCCTTAACCGGTTGGGCTTGATACTGTTAGGCTCCGTACTCGCAACTCTTTTTCTTGCGTCAGTCGCAGTCTACCTCGTAACTCGTTTTTCATTTCGACCTATTTCCCGCATGATAGCCACCGCCGAGCAGATTTCGGCGGACAAACTGGAAAAACGTCTTCAGTTACGAAAGCAAGAGGACGAAGTAACTCGACTTGGCCGGGCGCTCAACGATATGATGGATCGCATCGAATCGGCCTTCAGGAGTCAGAGGCAATTCGTCACCGATGCTTCGCATGAGCTTCGAACGCCGCTCAC
>CAZJLX010000020.1:0-13150 GCA_964546545.1 uncultured Ignavibacteriaceae bacterium
CCAATTGTTCGGTAATCGAGCGTACGATATCTTCCACGAAAGCCGGATTATCATAAGCATGTTCGGTGACATATTTTTCATCATCACGCTTGAGAAGTGAAAATATCTCGCATGATGCCTGTTCTTCGACCAGACGAATAAGCTCCTCCATCCAGACAAATTCATTCGGCCTGACCGTTAAGGTGACCACCGACCGCTGATTATGCGCACCATATTCCGAAATCTCTTTTGAACAGGGACAAAGGGTCGTTATCGGAACCCGCACCGTGACGATTAAATCCGTTTTACGGTTGCCGTTCGACGCCGCTGAGATAGTACACAAATAATCTATCATTCCGGGCAATCCGGTTACCGGCGCCTTTTTCTCAAGGAAATAAGGAAAGGTCAGTTCCAGATGAGCGCGGAGCGCTTTTAATTTCTGTTTGGCCGTTTTAAGAACATTATCGAGCCGGTCGATTTCAAATGAATCACGATATTCATTGAGAATTTCGACAAAACGGCTCATATGAGTCCCCTTAAAATGATGCGGCAGGTCGACATAAAAGTTGACCTCGGCCACCGTATTCTGTTTCAGTCGATTGCGATCCCGCACAACAATCGGCAGTTTAAGATTTTTAATGCCGACCTTGTCAATCGCAATATTACGGTCATCATATGAACTTTGGACATCCTTCATGACAAATCTCCCCCGGAGCGACTGACTTCGACCCGGTTATTTTCAGTCTCCCGGAGAACCAATTTATCGAGCGACTCTCCCCCAAAACTTTTATCAAGAATCACCCAAATTTTTCGGGCGAAATTTTCAGTTGTCGGAATAGTATCTTTCATAAAATCAACTTCACTGTTAAGATTTTTGTGATCGACCAGCCTGATTATCTTTTCCTCGATAATCTGTTTCATCTGTTTAAGATTGATTATCATTCCGGTTTGCAGATCGATCTCGCCGGTTAAAGTAACTTCCAGAATATAATTATGACCATGCCCTCCCTCGTTGGCGCAGGGTCCGAAAATATCTCTGTTTTGCTCATCCGAAAGCCGCGGATTGTACAGTCTGTGTCCCGAGGAAAAAGAGAACTTTTTTGTAATCGATGTTTTCATAATTCGCTTTCTATCGGATCAGTTTTGTACCGCCCTTCGGTAGATATTTTTCTTTCGATCGCATTATACGATCGACTTCTCAGATATAACAATAAAATCATATAAAGGTTCATTATCGTCGCAATAAAAATCAGGGCATAACCGGGTCGGCCAATCAGCGCAAAAATAATTATAATAAATATATGAGTTCCGAAACAGAGCGCCGATTGAAGAGTCATTAATTTTTGGTCGGCATATTTTTCGGAAGACTCCGACAAGCCGGCCTTGTGTGACAATAAATCATCAACTGCCGCTATCAGACGATCCTGCCAGCTATAAACGATTATATACACAAAACGCAGCAGACTTAAAAATATCCCGGCCGTCCCTGAAGAAACAACCGGTTCAATGTCCTGGCGAGCAATTTCATTCCGTCTGGAAGAGAGCGTTTTGATACCGTAGCTTTCAAGATAAGCGAGTTGATAATAATTAAACAGCGAGCACTGAATAAAAGTCGAAATTATTGCCAGGCCGCCCCAGAAATAATAGAGTTCTCCATAATTTTGGGCCGCCGAAAGTGCTATCGCACCCAGAACCATTGTCAATGATAAAAAATCACCGAGAGAATCTAGATATCGGCCGATCAGATGTCCCCGCCCGGTCAGTCGAGCCAGAGCACCATCGCAGGCATCAAAAAGATCTTTAAGATGCAAAAACAGCGCGGCCATGATCAACGCGCCGATATAAAAAAAGTAAGCCGATATAATCCCGAAAACGATAGAGAGGGCTGTTACGACTTCATGCGGAATACGAATATAATAGAGCAGACGAATCAGTTGACGAAAATAGAATATCCAGAGAATTGAAATATTGAAATATCGCCTTACGACTGGAAGTTTTTCCGATTTTTCAATATTTATCATAATCAATCCATGTCAAATATATCGGATGGGTCACTTATCATCAGATTTTCACCATTTAAGGGTACCGATTTCTCCGAGGCCAAATATAATATCTGCCGGGCAACATGCTCCGGCTGCAGATCGGCCACCACTCCGGGCGGAACCGCTTTTTTGAACATCGCGGTATCGACTCCCGACGGCGAGACCTGATTGACCCGAATGCCGAATTCTTTCCACTCCAGCGCTAAAATTTCCGTTAAACCATAAAGGCCATATTTAGAGATATTATAAGCTCCGAATCCGGGGAATTTTTCGACATTGAAGCAGCCTGAATAAGAGGAGATATTGACAACTGCCGACTGTTGGTTTTTGGGCATCAGCGGAAAGACTTTTTGGGCCAGATAAAAGGGTGCCAACAGATTACACCGTAATATTTTGTCGAATCGATCCAAATCATAATCGGCCATCAAGCCGGAATCGAAACAGGCCGCATTATTAATCAGAATATCGATTTTATTGATGCCGTTTTTGGGAAGACTTTTAAAAAAATTATCAACCTGCCTGCGGTCGCTGATATCAATATCCGCCCAAAAGACTATAATACCTTTTTCCCGGCATAACTGAGCGGTCGGCTCAAGTTCACTTGCGGTTCGGGACAGTAGGATTAGATCGGCCCCATGTTCGGCAAAAAGAAGGGCGGTGGCGCGGCCTATTCCCCGTCCGCCGCCACTTATCAACGCCGTTTTTTCGGATAATATTCTCAAAATTCACCTTGCTGTTATCATATATCAGACAGTTCGTATTTACCAAATAATGGTTCTGGCTTCACTCCGGATTTTAATATAATCAACAAGATAAGGATTTTCAAAGCGATCGAAAAAAAAGACCGGAAAATAATTATCTATCGCTTACCGACTCCATGCAGGATTCCGCAATCATATTTATTTTTGATGCCAGAATGAAGTCATTTTCATGCAACCCCTTAACGGTATGAGTCCAAAGGCTGAATTCTACCACTTTATACTTGACGCAAAAATCGGGATGGTGCCGCTCTGATTCGGCCAGATCGGCAACTTTATTTAAAAAAGAGATCGTTTCGACATAGTTTTTGAAACGAAAATTGCCGTTTAGGGTGTTAATCTCAGTGTCATTAATATATACTTTTTTAACTTCCCAATCCGGCAACAGTTTTGGGTATTCGTTGATTTTGTTTTCATCAAGCGTTGAGGCCCCGTTCCCACATGGAACACATCTTTTATTTTTTAAAATATCAGACATAAACTCTCCTGTTTATTTGCATGTTTGATGAATAAACAAGAGAATTCTTTCAAGGTTCCGGTGAAACTTTATTTTAAATTATTATGTATTATAATCATATAGTTTTAATGGGTGAGACGACATATATTTACTGATTGTTTATGTATAGTCCGGAGTAACTGATTGAATATTCTTTTTCATGCCTTTCTTTTGTCTCTTCTGCCCATATCCGAATTACGCGGCGGAATTCCTTACGCCGTTGCCAATGATACTCATATAGTCACAGCCTATATTGTCTGCGTTCTGTCCAATATACTGGTAATTCCGATTATGTACCTCTTTTTAGAAACAGTCCATAAGACGCTTTATAAAAGTAAGGTATACCAGCGACTGTTTGATAAATGGGTCAATCGGACCCGGAAAAAGGCGGAGAAAAATGTAGGTCGATTCGGTTATTGGGGGATTATGTTGTTTGTTGCGATCCCGCTGCCGATTACCGGCGCCTATACCGGAACATTGGCCGCCTGGCTATTAAAGCTCGATAAAAAACGTTCTGTAATATATCTCACCCTCGGCGTCCTGATCGCCGGTCTGATTGTCTCGGCCGCCACATTAACAGGAATTGGCATATTTAAAATATTTATAAAACAATGAATTCATTCGGGAGAAATATTAACGATGAAACAAAAAATGTATGTTCCGGTTATAATTATACTACTTATGACAGCAACGGCACTAATTAATTTTAACTGTACAAAAAAAATGGAACCACCGATTGCAAAAGTAATAGCCCACCTCGATACTGTCCTGGGTCGGGAATTGGTTGATAACTATTTCTGGTTAAGAGAACGTGATAATCCGGATGTAATTGCTTATCTTGAGGCGGAAAATGAATATACCGCCTCGGTCATGAAACATACCGTAGCTCTGCAGGAAAAAATATATGAGGAGTTGATTGGTCGGATTAAAGAGACCGACCTGACAGTACCTTATCGCAAAGGTGATTATTTCTACTACTCACGGACCGAAGAAGGTCAGCAATATGAAATATATTGCCGAAAACATGATTCGCTGGAAGCCAAAGAAGAAATATTGCTCGATTTGAATCTATTGGCCGAGGGCAAAGAATTCCTCTCACTTGGCACTTACCGGATCAGCCCCAACAGTAAACTTCTCGCCTATGCCATCGATGAAACCGGCAGCGAACGATATACTTTGCGTATTAAAAATTTAGAGACCGGTGAACTGTTGCCGGACAAAATCGATTCGGTTGACACGGATCTGGAATGGGCCAATGATAATAAGACAATTTTTTACTGTATCTATGACGAAGCCTGGCGACCCTATAAAATGTACCGTCATAAACTGGGGGATAGTCAAACGGATGATGTCCTGGTCTATCATGAAAAGGACGATGCTTTCTGGCTGGCGGCCGCCAAAACCAAAAGCGATAAATACCTGTTGATGGTCATGGGAAATAAAACTACCCGGGAGTATCGTTACCTTGATGCCGACAACCCGACCGGACAGTTTAAAATCATTCATCCCCGCCAGCACAATATGAAATATTTTGTTGAACACAGCGGCGATAAGTTTTATATCAGAACCAATGACAACAATTCTATCAATTATAAAATCGTAACCGCACCGGTTTCTAATCCATTAAAAAAGAACTGGAAAGAGTTGATAGCTCATTATGATTCGGTTACGATTGATAATATCGAAATCTTTGAAAAATATATGGCGCTCTTTATCCGCGAGGGTGGCCTCCAGCAAATCAGGATAATGGAGTTAAAAAGCGGCAAGACCTATGATATCGATTTTCCGGAGAAGGCTTATTCGGTTTGGAGCGGTGATAATTTTGAATTTAAATCAGATATCCTGCGCTATAATTATGAGTCGATGATTTCGCCGGAATCGGTTTATGATTACAATATGACCGATCATCAGTCGACTTTAAAAAAACAGAAAGAAATTCTCGGCGGGTTCAAATCGGAGGATTATGCCACCGAAAGACTGTTTGCACCGACTGATGACGGCGTCATGGTGCCCTTGACAATTGTCTATAAAAAAGGCATGGTTAAAAACGGTAGAAATCCGCTATATCTGTACGGTTACGGGGCCTACGGCACCAACTACGATCCTTATTTTTCATCGAACCGCTTAACCCTTCTCAACCGTGGTTTTATTTTCGTTCTGGCGCATGTCAGGGGCGGTGGCGTAATGGGAATCAGGTGGTACGAAGATGGCAAAATGCTGAAGAAGAAAAACACATTCACCGATTTTATCGCCTGCGCCGAATATCTGATCGATGAAAAATATACCTCGGCCGATAAAATTGTTATTGGTGGCGGCTCGGCCGGCGGACTTCTGGTTGGGGCGGTGGTTAATATGCGACCGGACCTGTTTAAGGCGGTGGTGGCCGATGTTCCTTTCGTGGATATTATCAATACGATGCTGGATGAATCGATTCCGCTGACTGTCCTCGAATTCGAGGAATGGGGAAATCCGAGGGATAAAGAATATTTCGATTATATGATGTCATATTCGCCTTATGATAATGTCGAGGCCAAAGATTATCCGAATATGCTCATAACCGGCGGGCTGAACGATACCCGGGTGCAGTACTGGGAACCGGCCAAGTGGACGGCTAAACTTCGCGCCTTAAAAACCGATCATAATCGGGTGCCGGGCATGGCGGTCTGTCGGGACGGTACGAAAGATATGCCGAGATGGCTTTCGAGTACGCCTTCATTCTTGATGTTTTTGGAATCAGGGAGTAATATTGTCGGGATATTCCTCAACCTGAAGAATATCCTGACGTGCGAAAAAATAAGGCAGGCTCGATTCAACACCCCGCTTTTGAGTGCAGACTAAGAACGAAGCCGCCTCGAATATGGCCAGGACTTTTTCCGGCGCGGCGTCCGGTTCAAGGTTTTTGCAGATCTGACCGACTTCGATTTTCATTTTCGGCAATTGATGACTGGAGGGGTTGACCGTTATCGATCGGATATTTTTCGGTCGAAATTTCACGCCCATTGAATTTTCAAGCTTCTTTCTTATCGCTTCTATATTTATTTCGTAAGACCTATTTTCCATACCATGAAAATAATTAAATATATCCTATTCGGCAAGTACTAGGCCTGAGAAACAGTTAATTTTCAGGTTCCGCTTCGAGTGTAGTACTTATAGAAAATGAACCGCACCAGAGCGAGGATTGGAACCATAATAATCATAAAGAACGGCGTCCGATTATGATACAGCTCCCAGCCGATTATCCCAAGCCAGAGAATCCCAACAATAAAGATCAGAGCACGATTGGCCAGAAGCCAGCCGAATCGCTGGCGCTCATCCAGACTTAGTATATCCATCTCGTTTTTCATGATCTACTCCTCTCCCCTTTTCAATTCAAACAGTTCGTTAGCCCTCATGCCAAGCGTTTCGGCGATCCGGAAGGCCAGTAAGGCCGATGGGATATATAGTCCTTTTTCAATCGACAGAATTGTCTGGCGACTGACGCCGACTTGCTCGGCCAAAGCTTGCTGGGTCAGATTGAGCCGCGCCCGATGCTGCTTGATATGATTGACAAGTCTGATATTTTCTGTTTTATTTTTCATACTTTACATAAAGTAAAGTATGGATAACATTTTGTCAAGTAAATAATACAATAATTAATTAGATGATGCCATGCGGGCAGAGGTCATTTCATAGGAAAAATATTAAGATAGCTCAGACATTCCGAGGCTGAGCATATATAAGAATGCAGACAATAATGTCTGCGCTACTCAATAATTTAAGTAGAACCAACACGAATTAATATAATTATTTGCCGCCAACATTGTGATTTTTATTCTTTTAAAACATCCCGGTAACGTTCACCAACCACAATAACGCGATAATTAAAAGGTTTGAGGAATTTTATTTAATCGTATAAATTAGTATGAAAATTTGAAGTGACATTAGGGGAAATCAGAGAGATGGCAAAAACAGGAATAATCTGCACTATTGGCCCATCCAGTGAAAAAGACGGTACGCTGATGAAAATGATTGAAGCCGGAATGAGTGTCGCCAGGCTGAATTTCTCTCATGGCAATCGTATAGATCATCAAAAACGAATTGACGCGCTTGGAAGTCTAAATCAGGAATATGCGTATGAGGTCAAGATATTACAGGATTTGGAGGGTTTCCGAATAAGAATCGGTTCTTTCGAAAACAGAGTCGGCGGTACAATCGAGCTTAAAGAAAAACAAATTGTCATTTTGAGTAATCAGACTATAGCGCAAAATTATGAAACAATACCGCTGGATTACTCGGGATCCCTGCAGGTCATTAAAACCGGTGATGCCATCTATATTGATGACGGGAATATCGCACTGGAGGCGACAAAGGTGGCGGAAACATTTATCCAATGCAAGGTTGTTGTGCCCGGCAAAGTTAAAGAGCATAAGGGGGTCAATATCCCCGAAGCAAGATTCCCTTTCAAAGGCCTGTCGGAAAAGGATCGACTGGACCTTCAGCTTGGCATAAAAAACAAAGTCGATTTCATTGCTCAGTCGTTCGTGAGAAACAGACAGGATGTCGCCGATATAAGAGATATTATTACGCAGAATAATTTCAGTTGTCGATTGATCGCTAAAATCGAAAACAAGGATGGCATAGAAAACCTTGATGAAATATTGGAAGTCGCTGACGGTATTATGGTGGCCCGGGGAGATCTAGGGGTCTCTCTCCCCATTTACGAGGTCCCAATTCTGCAGAAGGTGATAATTAAAAAGTGCCGGCAGCAAAAAAAAATCGTCATTACCGCTACTCAGATGCTGGAGAGTATGACGGAAAACCTGAGGCCGACACGCGCGGAGGTCAGCGATGTGGCCAACGCTATCCTTGACGGTTCGGATTATGTGATGCTGTCAGGTGAAACGGCGATCGGCAAACATCCCGTTGAGACAATTGGCATGATGAAGAAAATAATTGATTTTACGGAGAAATCTATGGCGTCAAACGCAAATATCTCATAAATCAATAGCCCCGATAAAAAGTATATAGCTTTTATGATTAATTCGCCCGGTCGAAAATTTTGAATGACATGTTTTAGGCCTTTAGCGGTAAAAATATTTACAATCTTTCAATCGCTTTATCATAAGGAATAAAGCCGGGGATTCTTTTTTTCGCGGAATAGCGCGGCTTATGAAAAGCATGATTGTCATGGATAATCCGCAGCAGCTTTTCGCACATATCGGGATTGGCCAGATGTGCAATACCGACCGCCCGTTCGCTCAGACTAAGCCGGGCCGGATCGAAAGCGCCCTGTTCGGTAACCAGAATAACTCTGTCCGCCGGGGTCGCGGTTGTGGTTATACCGCCCGGACACATATCGACAATTTTTGAAATACCGTCGTCGGTCCGCGATTTAAAGGCGATAATCGCCAGCCCGCCCGGCGAATACTGGGCACCACGAATAAAATCGCTTTGTCCCCCGACCCCGCTGTAAATACGTCTGGCTTCAAGTGAATCGGCCCAGATATTTCCATGCAGATCGACGCCCATTGCGCTGTTGATAGATACCATATAAGGTTGTTTTGATATTCTGAAAACACTGTTGGTGTAATCCGAAGGCCGGCTTTGGATCGAGCTGTTATAGTTCAACCAGTCATAACCGGCCTGATCCTCGGCCAAGAAAATGGAGGAGACGGCGAAGTTAATATCCTTTTTCCATTTGTTAGTGACAACCTGGTTAGCGATCAGTTTTCTCATACCTTCCGAAAAAAGCTCGGTATGTATGGCCAAATCCCTGATTCCCTTTTTCAAAATGGCGTCGGTAACCGCCTCCGGAACCTCGCCGATTCCGTATTGCAGTGTCGATCCCGGGCTGTTAGCGGAGCCATCCCGGATATATAGCGCGGCGATAATCTCGCCGATTTTTTTGGCGTCATCATCCGGCCGGCTTACCGGGCTGGAGGGAAGCGTATAATCGGAATCGACAATAAAATCTATAATACTTTTATGAATCGTGGTTCCCAGTACAAAAGGCATTTTGGCGTTTCTCTCGGCTATAATTTTGCCACCTTTTTTTCGGGCTGTCTGTATTGCCGTAAGGACCGCCTCGACGGTCGTCCCCAGACTGTAGTTGCCGCTCTGGTCGGGTCCGGCAACGGAAATCAGGACATGATCCAGGCCTCGCCCCATCGCGATATATTTGGGGACCTCGGACAGATGCATCGGATGATATTTCGCCCAGCCCTCATTGACCGGCTTTCTGGTCAGCTCGCTGTTGAAAATAACCCGATGAGTAATATCCCGGCAACGATTTTCGGAATATAGCGGCTCCAGCCCCTGCCCCAACGGCAGGATACAGAACAGATCCACATCCTTAATGGTCTCGTCGGCCGCCAACTGGCTGAGCAACACTTGCGGTGTGGCGGCATTACCGGCGGCATAAAGGATACTGCCCGGCTTTATAATTTTGGAGTTAATGGCATCTTCGACTTTTACAACCTGTACCATATTCGCATAACACCCTGTTAATTGTTCCTAACCAAAAGTAGCCAACAATATTCCCGCGCCGACCGCCGAGCCGATAACGCCGGCCACATTGGGCGCCATTGCGTGCATAATCAGAAAATTGTTGGGATCTTCTTTGGCTCCGACCATCTGGCATACCCGAGCCGAGTCCGGGACAGCCGAAACTCCGGCGGCACCGATAATCGGATTTATTTTCTGTTTTAAAAACAAGTTCATAACCTTTGCGAATAATACACCAGAAGCGGTGGCAACGCAAAAAGAAGATGCGCCAAGAATAAATATTTTAATCGAATCAGGCGTCAGGAAACGGCTGGCATCGGTCGAGGCGCCAACCGTAAATCCAAGTAAAATAGTGATTATATCAATAAAAGCGGTTCGGGCGGTAGCCGCCAGGCGTTCGGTTACGCCGCACTCTTTAAGCAGATTGCCAAAAAACAGAAAACCCAGAAGATTGATCGAACCCGGGGCGATAAATCCGGTTATTAAAAAGGCCACAATCGGGAATAAAATTCTAAGCCGTTTATTGACCGGTTGTGACGGCTGCATTCTGATAAGTCTTTCTTTTCTGCTCGTCAGAAGTTTAATGATCGGGGGTTGTATCACCGGCACCAGCGCCATGTACGAATAGGCCGAGACAGCAATGGCGCCAATCAGAGCCGGGGACAACTTAGATGACAGGAAGATGGCGGTCGGACCATCAGCACCACCAATAATACCTATCGAGGCGGCATCTTTATATTCAAAACCGAGAGCTATCGCCCCGATAAAAGTCAGGAAAATACCCATCTGAGCCGCTGCTCCCAATAAAATCAATTTTGGTTTTGAAAGCATACTGGAAAAATCGGTCATGGCTCCGATTCCAAGAAATATAAGAGGCGGGTACCATCCCTGAGTAACACCTTTGTAGAGAATAGATAAGACACTCGCCTGACCACCGCCGGTTCCATCTTCATAAATACCAATCGACATCCCCACCTGGAACGGGATGTTCCCGACCAGGATACCGAATCCGATCGGAACCAAAAGCAGCGGTTCATAATCTTTGGCAATACCGAGATAGATAAAAACGCAACCAACGACAAGCATGCAGACATTACCCAGGGTGATATTATACAATATCCCGGTTTTAAGAAAATCGAATAATATATCCATCTAACTCTCCAGTCAAGCGCCTATTCCAATTCTATCAACATCTGGTTTTCTCTTACCGAATCTCCGACAGCAATCAGAACATTTTTTATTTTTCCCTCGGTCGGTGCGGCGATCGATGTTTTCATCTTCATTGCTTCCATAACCACCAATATCTGCCCTTTGGTGACACTTTCACCGTCGGAGCATTTCACTTCGATTATTGTTCCGGCAATCGGAGAAGTAACTCCTTCACTGGAACCTGTCGGATAATCAGTCGGTTTAACAGCCTTTTGGGGTTGCGTTTTATCATTTCCCTGGACATTTCCGCCAGACGGCATAGAATGCTGTATCTTTCTGGCTGATGGAAAACCATTGCCGGCATCGAGGATTTCAACATCAACCTCATAAGCAACACCGTGGACGGTAATTTTTAATTTCATACTCTTAATCCTATACTCTCAACGTTATTGTTTTCTTAATACATGTGAACCGTGCAGTATGGCCAGACCCTGAGCCGACCAGGGACTACGAACTTTACTTCCGGGCAGTAATCGACGAATCCGCCTAATATGGAAGCGACCGAGTATCATGGTCGCGACCGCCGCCGAAATCAACACCAGGGTGATATTATCAATAGTACTTTTTTGAGCGGGCGGTTGATCCGTAGATGTTTTGGATCTTCCAGCCGTATACTTTTCCAATCTGGATATATAATGGATAGATGCGGCAATTAAAGTTAATGCCGAAAAAACAATTAAAATACCGATAAAGGTAAATCTTAAACTGAAAATTAAGTCTGCTGACATTTTCACACCATGACTTAAAGGGGTATCAATCCATGTTTCTTTTGTGGTCGCAATTCCCGTTTGGCCTTAAGGACTTCAAGAGCCGCCGCCAGATAGAGCCTGGTTTCCGCCGGTTCCAGAATATCATCAACCAGACCATGACCGGCGGCGACATACGGATTGGTAAAGAGCTGACGATATTCCTCGACCCGTTTGGTACGTTCAGCCTCGGGATTCGAAGCCTCTTCGATCTCTTTCCGATATAAAATATTTACCGCACCTTCGGCACCCATCACGGCAATTTCCGCGGATGGCCAGGCAAACAGGGTATCGGCCCCCATACTTTTGGCGCACATGGCCAGAAAGGCGCCGCCGTATGCTTTGCGCACGATAACAGTAATTTTCGGGACCGTCGCGGCGGCATAGGCGAACAACATTTTGGCGCCATGCCTGATTATACCGCCATATTCCTGCTGGACACCCGGCATAAATCCCGGGACGTCGACAAATGTCAGCAACGGTATATTAAAAGCGTTGCAAAAGCGTATAAATCTGGCCGCTTTGTCCGATGAATTGATATCCAGCACACCGGCTTTCTGCTGCGGTTGATTGGCCACAATTCCGACCGTGTATCCATTCAGCCGACCAAGACCTATAATTATGTTGGGTGCAAAATGCTCCATGATTTCCAGAAAATCGTTATTATCCAGAATGCGAAGAATAATTTCATTCATGTCGTAAGCTTCCGACGAATCATCCGGAACAATATCATTCAGATTTTCATCGGGGACTATTTCTTCATCGTGTAATTCCGGGTTGAAGGGGGCGTCCTCGGTATTATTACTGGGGAGAAAAGATAGAAGTCGCTTGGTTATATTAATGGCGTCTTCATCGTTTTCCGCAACAAAATGAACGACTCCGGAGTAGTAGGCATGGCTTTCCACGCCTCCGAGTTGCTCGGTTGTTATCTCTTCTCCTGTTACCTGCTTGATTACCCGTGGTCCGGTTATATATAACTGCCCCTCATGGCGAACCTGTATTATAAAATCGGTCAGGGCGGGCGAGTAAGCGGCTCCTCCGGCGCACGGCCCGGCGATAATGCTAATCTGAGGAACAACGCCAGAGAGTAACACATTCCTATGAAAAATCCCCCCGTAGGCGGAGAGCGAATCGACCCCCTCCTGAATACGGGCGCCGCCGCTGTCATTTATCATAACCAGCGGATCACCCGTCTTAAGTGCCGCATCCATTACTTCCTGGATTTTTTGACCGCTGGCTTCGCCGATCGAACCGCCGCCGACCGTAAAATCCTGACTCACCACATAAACCGGTCGGCTGTCGACGATGCCATGACCGACGATAACGCCTTCTCCGGGAAAATCTTTTTTCCCCATACCAAAGTGCGTGCAACGGTGCTTTAAATAAAGGAGTGATTCCCTGAATGTATTCTCGTCAAAAAGAAGTTCGACCCGTTCC
>CAZJLX010000021.1:0-410 GCA_964546545.1 uncultured Ignavibacteriaceae bacterium
ATTATAAAGAATTATGCTGTTAAAGCATGCACGACAATAGTACCGAACGATCCCTTATATGAATCCTGGCAATGGAATCTATTTCCAGATGCAATACATGGTATCAATGCCAATGGGGCTTGGGAGTATACAACCGGCGATAGTAATATCTTCATTATATAGTAACGCGTCCGGTGAGTTCCTATTTGAAGGGCTTGATTGTATGCCTTACGTCGTAATGGTTAATCCCCCGTTGGGATTTATTTCTGCCGAGCCTATGATAGAAATTGATGTCACTGGTCCTGATCACGAAGTAATTTTTGAACTTGATGATGCCACTTCCGACAAAGTCACCGATCTCTGGTGGTGGAAAAACCAAATTCAGGCCATCCATGACGGAGAGACATTATTCAACGGTTTGACACTGGAAG
>CAZJLX010000021.1:420-4678 GCA_964546545.1 uncultured Ignavibacteriaceae bacterium
CATTTTTATGATCGCGGCGATCCATACGCCATTCAAATCGAAGGTGTCACTTATGTCGGAAGTCCGACCGAACCGCTTGGTTATGAAGATGTCTATGATCTTTTTCTCGGTCCCTGCGATGAATCCAACGCCGGGAAAACCAAAAAACATCTTTTGGTCACAATGCTTAATGTTGCTTCCGGTCGTCTGAGTCAGATGAAAACCGTCAGCGACGATGGCGCCACGGTCAGCCAGGCAATTACATATTTTTCAGGTCTTTATCTGGCCGGAGGAGATATTGACTGGACGGTCTGGTACAATCTTATGAGAATTCAATTCGGCTGGATGATTCCCTCAGGCGTCATACCGCCGGAAACTCCAAATGTAATGTTTAAGCCGGAAGGTACGCCTGATTTATTACCAAAGGAATTCACCCTCTGGCAAAAACCGACCCAATCCGTTTAATCCGACGACCGAAATTGGCTTTGCACTTCCCAAGGCGTGTGATGTTAAGCTCGAGATTTACAATGTTATGGGTCAGCGGATCTCAACACTGATCAATAAACGTCTCGATGCCGGTCTTCATAATTACATTTGGGATGGGAACAGTGCGGCCAGTGGGATCTATTTCTATCAGATTAAGGCCGGAGATTTTGTCGATTCGAAAAAGATGGTTTTACTGAAATAATTGTCAATATATCAGGCCGGCAGCGTTCCCCATCCGGCGGAACAGGGCTGGCCGGAACTTGTCCAACAGTCACACTAAACAGGGGCCGGGTTTCCGGCCCCTTTATATCCTTATTATCATACAGCTTAATCGCATAGATCGACGATAGTGCAATCTCCTGCACCATGACAAATTGAAACAATAAAATGTGCAATTTTTGATATGTTTGATTGTCACTGAATTCCGATAAAATAGGGGAGAATGCCTCTGTGGGGCTAAGGTGAGAAAGGGACGATTACATCAAGGAGCGAACATGCCAAGTATACTGGTTATTGATGATAAAGATTCGATGCGCACGATGTTGTCGCAGGCGCTGCTTGAAGAGGGTTATCAGGTAGATACCGCCGGTAACGGCAAAAAGGCTCTCGAACTGGCAAAGTTTAAAAATTATGATCTGGCCATTACCGATTTGAAGATGCCGGATGTTGACGGTTTACAGGTTTTAGACGGTCTTAAAGAGATAGATTCGGATATATCGGTTATTATTATGACCGCTTATGGTACGGTCGAATCAGCCGTGTCGGCTATGAAAAGCGGTGCTTTTGATTTTGTCACCAAACCGTTCGACCCGGATCATCTGGCCGTTATCGTAGAGCGGGCGCTGGAAAACCGCCGACTGATTGCTGAAAACAGTCTGCTTCGCGAGGAGTTGGCACAGACGCTCGGATTCAGCGAAATTATCGGGCAGAATGAAAAGATGAAAGATGTCTCGCGCCTGATAACCAAGGTCGCCGGATCCGATACCTCGGTTCTGCTTCAGGGTGAGTCGGGCACCGGTAAGGAACTCTTTGCCCGGGCGATTCATAATCTGTCGCCCCGCCGCGACAAACCGTACGTGGCGATCAACTGCGCCGCCATCCCGAGGGAACTTCTGGAAAACGAGCTGTTTGGTTCGGAAAAGGGCGCCTTTACCTCCTCGGTAGCCCGCAAAATGGGTAAATTTGAAATCGCCGACGGCGGGACCCTGTTCCTCGATGAGATCGGCGATATGGATATTTCACTTCAGGCTAAACTGCTGCGGATTCTTCAGCAGAAAAGTTTCGAGCGCCTGGGTGGCAATAAAACCGTATCGATCGACGTGCGAGTGATTGCGGCAACCAATATGAATCTTAATGAACTGATAAGCAAAAAGGCTTTTCGCGAAGATTTGTACTATCGTCTGTCGGTTTTCCCGATTACCATTCCGCCGCTGCGGGATCGTTATGACGACGTTAAACCGCTCGGTGAATTTTTTATCACGAAATACTGCAAAGAGATGAAGAAACCGATGAAATCTCTGTCGCGTGAGGCGATGGTTCTGCTTGAAAAATATCACTGGCCCGGCAATGTTCGTGAACTGGAAAACACCATTGAACGCGCTATTATTTTAGCCGAGGGTAAAAAGATTACCCCGGATCATCTGGCCATTCGACTGCCCACTACCGGGGAGATTAGACTGCGTGAGGGCGCCGGTCTTAAGGAGATTGGAGCCTACGCCCAGATGAAAGCCGAGAAAGCGGCAATTATCCGTATTCTCAAGCAGGTGCGCGGCAATAAACGCAAATGCTCTGAGATACTGAAAATTGATTATACGACTTTGTTTGATAAATTAAAAAGGTACAAAATCGACAGTAGTGAGATATAAACTCCGGTCCTCACTTATTTATTGAAAAAAAAAGCCGCCTTTTATCAGGCGGCTTTTAAATTGACTCAATTTGAAAATATCATGTAAAGTCTTTTACTCTTTTACTTCCTCAATGGTAAATTACAGGCCGATATCCAATCTTCACAGTTACAGGGCGACGGTCCTCCGCGGTACAGATACGAGATTAGGTATGTGATATCAAAGATATTGACAATACAATCGCAATTCGAATCACCGGAGCAGGTGTCATACGGGACCGGCGGCGGGCCGAATTTATAGAGATCAGCGATCAGATAGGTCACATCGAATATATTAATCAGCGTATCACCATTACAATTGCCCGGCGTACAGTCGCATAATATTTCGCCCACTATCAGATCGGTGACGATATTGGAAACCGAGTAATCCTCAAAAAGCTGATCCGTTTCAATATTCCTTAAGGTTATATAATCAAAACCATCGATGAAGTCGTTCCCATTGTTGTCGGTCCATGAATTGCAGATATAAACCCGGCCATAATCGGGCGAGGCCTCACGCCAGTAGGTTCCAATCGGATAAATTATCGGCTCCACATTAGGATTGTCAAAACCGATATAATCAAGATATAAATTGGCCTTGGTTGGCGATGAAATAACCAGTGTCGGTCCGACCCAGTTAACCAGATAATCAAGCGAATCCGAGAATTCAACACTGTCCGTCAGGCTCAATCGGTCGTCATCGTTATTATCCACCCAGGATGTTAACCGCATGCTTCCGCTTTCGGGCCATAATTCAATCCAGAATGTACTATCGGGCGAACCATCCGATGGTCGCCAGTCGCTGTCGGTGTTGTGCAGATTAATACCTTCCGGTAACTCAGGTATCTCCTTAAGAGTAATATCAGTACTTACCGCTTCGACGTGAACCAGCAGACTTTCTGCTGTTATTAAATCGGCAATTTCAATATTATCACTATAATCCAAATAGCCATTGCCATTATCCTGCCAGAAGATTAATTCATAGGCCCGGGCGACATCCGGCCATTTCTCCAGCCAGATAGTTCCAACCGGGTCAGTAATAGAATTAATATCAGGATTGTCATAGCCGGAATACTCAAAATAAGCGGTATCATTGGGATTATAAAAATCGGTAGTCGTCAGAGTCGGTCCAACCCATTCGACATGGCATCTTTTGCTGCCAAATGAACCGGTCGCCTTGATATCAACATAATCACAAACAGACAGCTTATTATCGCCATTATCGAACCATTCTTCAATCGAATATCGCTGATTATAATTGGGCCATAACTCCTTCCAGTTTGTGTTGTCCGGATTTCCATCAGTCGGTTTATAACCATCAATATTATGAAGATCAATATCTCCGGCCGGTACGGGAATAGATGTTATATCCGTTTCAATGGCTCCGACATGACCATCATCGATATAACCGGAGTCCGGTCCGTTTATTACCTGTGTTGCAATCCATTGATTGACGTGAAGTTCTTCGGATGATCTGGGATCAGACCAGGCAAAATAATGTTGCCGACCGTACGCAGGATAAATTTCATACCAGAATGTCCCTACCGGCTCGGATACCGTTTCAACCTCCGGATTGGGCGGATCGATTTGATCGAGATATAAATTATCGAATTTAATGGTCATGGTTACCGAGGTGACCAGTTCTGATATTTTTTCGCCGCTGATCTCATTGGTTGATGAAATAAAATCATTTGCACTAAGTTTGGAATTAGAATCAATATCAATCCATTCGTCAAGAATCCAGTTGTCGGCGTAGTTCGGTATTATTTCAAGCCAATGAGTACCGGCAGGATCGCCTTGCGTTGGTCGATAACCATCGATACAATGTCTGTGGCTGCCCGATTTGGAATTATACTCCAGAGGAGCGGCATATATGCAGCCGATATCCGGATTTGTACATGTACATTCAAC
>CAZJLX010000021.1:4688-13090 GCA_964546545.1 uncultured Ignavibacteriaceae bacterium
TATACTACCACGAGTATTACCAGCACATCTATGTAATCAACGCAGCAATTACCGTCGGCATCACCATTGGAAAGCGGATCGGGGGGCGGTCCTCCCTTATATAGGAAGTTAGCTAAAAAAGTTGCATCAAAAATATTCAAAACCCCATTGCTATTGGCATCGCCCGGAAACTGCCAGACGCAGGAATCACATGGATTGTCAATACAATTCGCACCTGATTCCCAGGAAAACATCGATGGTTTTTGAAGGCAGTTTGCATATGTTATTTCCTCACAGGTGGGGAAAAGCGAATCACCATAGCAACAACGTCCGGTTAGCCCGGTTGGACAGGGATTATCGGTACAATTCGAATCAGGATTCCACAAGAGCATACTTCCCGTGTTTTCACATTCCCGATAAGTTATATCAGCGCAGTCCGGAGATGAGGGATTTCCATAACAGCATCGGCCAATCGGGGCAGGACAGGGATTGTCGACACAATTGGAATCGACAGACCAGGTTCCGCCAAGCGCATAACAGGAATCCTGAGAAATATCGTCACAATCCGGCATCAATGAATCGCCATAGCAGCACCGGCCAATATATGCCTCCGGCTCAACACAGGGGACTCGAAACCATTTCAACGGATTCATGGTCCAGGTTCCGGCGGACAATGAATCGTATGGATTGTTGCCGTATAAATAGGCGCCCGGATATTTGTCATTAACGTAAAAAACGTCCAGATAATAGTCGCCGGTATAACCATACTCGGATGGATCAACCACAACCGCGCCGTCAAAACCGGTCGGATGAGTTTTGAGCATACCGAAGCGCGACATTGACGGCCACATATCGGCATCGCACTCGATACCGTATGGGTCGGTGCAATGTTGTGAAGGTGAATTGGTCAGGTTCCGCGGGACATCCCAGGATAAACCGCCATTATCGGAGACCGATAAATAAAGCTCGCCGTTAGCAGTACCATGCCAGTCGCCATAATCGAAATTATCTTGATGACAGTCATTGAACATACCTGTTTCATAATCATGAAATTGAACGAAAATAGTATAGAACCGGCCATCACATTCGGAGATCATCGGTTTGACGACGAATATATCGTTAAACCAGCCTGCGGTACACGAGCTGTCGACGATTTCCCAATTAGCGCTTTTTATAAAGCTGATATGATTATTATATTCGTCCCAGTGAAAGATTCGGCCCCCAAAAAAATTGCTCCAGCTTCCCAGCGAATATCCATTCGGGACAGCCTGTCGGGCATTCCAGACAATATGCAGATAATCATCCAGGTCAATCAGCGCCGAGACGTCGCAGCCGGCCAGCCAGCCCCCCTGGGAGGAGTCATACGAGGTTACATTCACTTTTGGTCCCCAACCGAGACCCATATCGGTTGATGACATATAAAACAGGTCGTTTGTCCGCTGGCTTATGCCGAGTTCGGGATCGGTCCAGTCCCTTGTCAGTGATTCATTATCGCCGGGATCTTCACCGGGCGGAGCGGTCCAGACGAGGGCGACTTTGCCACTGACGCGGGAGGCCGTTACCGTTTGTGAGATACCCGGAACCGTATCGACAATCAGGGGCGGATAATCCCATTCGGCGTCCCGATTCATTCCGGAGCCCAATCTTCTGAAATAATTAATATATGATGATTTCTCATAGTCCTGGCATCTTAATTGATGAGCAAACAGATGGGTAACCGAATCGACACCATAAACCTGAAATTCAATAGAAGGCCATAAAAATCTCCATTCACCATCGGCAATCTCCTGAGCCGAAACAGCATATTGCATAAGTGAGTCGGGTAATTTATATATAAAGGGCGAGAAAAAACAGGCCCCGGGTAAATAATCAAACATTGCCGCCGAGACAAGGTCGATACCATTATAATTGAAATGATTTCCGATAACGACTGCACCACGATTATCAACATCTAAGCCGGCATAGCCGGAATTAAACGAGTATTGAACCCGACATCCGCCGCCCTCTCCCTGCTGGTAAAAATCGCCCCCGGGATTGATATCCGGGTCCCATAATTCATAAAAAGTCGCTATTTCAAAATTTAAACTGTCGTATATTTGGCTGGTCCATGCAAAATGGACCGCCTGCGAGTTTCGCCAGTCAACCTGACGATTTATTCGTCCCATGCTTTGCATATCATGATATGTATAACCGACCTGCAATCCGGGCGAGTTCGAGCGAATTTGATTGTAACCGAGAGATACGGGGGTCTGCTTTTCGGATGTTCCGCCGTTTCTGGTATCGCACTCCAATAACCATTTATATGGATTTACAAACAGAATAGAGTCTGTGTTTGGCCCCTGGTCAGCCAGGGCCGACAAGGCCATAATAATTATCAACGAAAACAAATATGATATAGATATTGGTTTGTAATTCATGCCTACTTACTCCCTCCAAAAGAAGTTAATTTTAAAATGTTTGATTAATAAATGGCATTTCTAATGTGGTCTATAAAGAATCAAACTACATATTGGCCTCCTCCTCGAAAAACCTTAGATATTTAATAAAAATATGCGCCCGCGAAAGCATTACAAAACGAATATTAAATGTTTAAAAAAAAGCCTGTTATATATCCGACTGTCATTTGACCCTGATAATTCAGTCCATAACCAGGTCAGTCTTGGGCCATTAAAAATATAATAAACTAATACCGCGCAAAAAATATATTCGCATTTACCAATATTGGTAATATATGAATATGCTTTTCTATGTCAAGATTTCTATTGGCAAAAAGAATCTTACTGGTTATTTTCGGATATTTTACGATTAATAAAATTTCCGTGGTTCCATGATTGGCATACGTCCTCATTTGCCAATCTGCTATTCTTTCTTCTCCCGCATCTTTTTGCGGTAGGCGTGGTATTTTTCGAGATACTCCGCCAGTTTTATTTCCCGACCCGCCTTAACCGGATGATAGTACACTGTCCCTGCCAATTCCTCGGGGAAATGTTCCTGATCGGTCAGCGCATCTTCATGGTCGTGCGCATATTGATAACCCTTGCCATAGTCGAGCGATTTCATCAGCGAGGTCGGTGCATTGCGGATATGAAGCGGCACCGGCAGTGAGCCTTTTTCTTCAACGTCACGCATCGCCTTCGTATAGGCGACATAAGCCGAGTTTGATTTCGGGGCGCAGGCTAAGTAAATGACCGTTTGCGCCAGCGCCAGTTCGCCTTCGGGCGTACCCAAAAAGTGATAGGTATCCCGCCCGTTTAATGCGACTGTCAGGGCATTACTATCGGCCAGCCCGATATCCTCGATAGCCATGCGGATTAAACGGCGGGCAATAAACAGCCTGTCCTCGCCCGATTGTAACATCCGCGCCAGCCAGTACAGTGAAGCATCAGGATCACCGCCCCGAACCGATTTATGCAGAGCCGAGATCAGATTATAATGCTCTTCGCCCGATTTATCATAAATAAAAGTCCCCTTTTGATGCACCTCCGAAACAAGTTCGGCCGTGATTGTACCGTTCTGACCGGCATCATCAGCGATCGCTTCCAGAAGATTCAACGCCCGGCGGCCATCGCCATCGGAAACCGAAATAATATACTCAACCGCCT
Source organism: uncultured Ignavibacteriaceae bacterium (assembly GCA_964546545.1). GTDB lineage: Bacteria > Zixibacteria > MSB-5A5 > GN15 > PGXB01 > CAZJLX01. The sequence continues at coordinate 8,270 of CAZJLX010000021.1, forward strand.
TCTCTTCAACCTTTAGATTTCTTGCACCCAAGCCGCGTTCTTTGTTTTCAATAGCATTTTTCAGAATTTTCGCAAGCGCGTTTTCATCGAGACCCTCAAGCGTATAAACCTTAACTCTTGATAAGAGAGCCGAGATAACTTCAAATGACGGATTTTCAGTCGTGGCGCCGATCAAAACGATATTGCCTTTTTCGACATAGGGAAGGAAAGCATCCTGCTGAGCTTTATTGAAGCGATGTATTTCATCGATAAAAACATAGGTCTTGCGCCCGGTCAATTTTTTAAAATTCCCCGACCGGGAGATGACCTGTTTTATTTCTTTAATACCCGAAGAGACAGCCGAAAATGGTACGAATTGACCGGCCGTGGCACGGGCGATAAGCTCGGCTAAGGTCGTCTTGCCCGACCCCGGCGGCCCCCAGAAAATTACCGAGCTGATTCGATCCTGATCGATCGCCCGACGGAATGGCCTGTCCTGGCCGACTATTTTTTCCTGACCGAAGAATTCATCAAAATTTCGCGGCCGCATCCGGTCGGCCAGCGGCGCCGATTGATTTATCTCGGATTGATTGTCATCCGGTCTTTCTTTATCAAACAGTTCCATATTTCCCAATGTTTTTATTAATATAATATAAACCGGCTCTCTACCGGGCATTTTTTTTAAAAAGTGATATAAAAAAGGCCCGGCAAAACCGGGCCTTACAGGTCAAATGTAGTCATCGACTATTTGCGAAGCGGCGGACCGCAGGAGGCCAGCCAGTCCTCGCAGGTACATGGATCATCGCCGTTTTTATACAGGTAGCTGATGAGATAAGTGACATCAAAGATGTTTACCACGCAGTCGCAGTTGGGATCGCCGCTGCAGATCGGATAGGGCGTTGGAGGCGGACCAGCCTTGTACAAATAGCTGATCAGGTATGTGATATCAAAAATATTAACCGGAGCTATACCGTTGGCATTACCCGGTTCGCAGTCGCATTCGGTTACAATCGTATCAATAATCATATCAGTTTGGACATCCCGGATATGGAACCATTCGAAACTGCCGTTTTCCATATCCTGGAAGAGGATATAGTCGCACGAATCGAGATAACCACTGCCGTTGTCAATCCACTGAACAGCATACCAGGTTTTGCAGAAAATCGGATAGACCATATGCCAGTAGGTTCCGACAACGTCGGTCATCGGTTCATTATCCGGATTATCGTACCCGATATAATCGAGATAAACGGTAAAGGTGTCATAGGTCGGATCGGTTACAATCGTCGGCCCGATCCATTCGACATGATAATATACCGTCGTATCGTAATTGAAATCAATCGTATCACAAACCGACAGTTTCTCATCACCGTTATCCCGCCAACTGGTCAAAAGCCATTCGGTGTCAAATTCAGGATACAATTCATACCAGATTGTTTCGATTGGCGATTGATAATCCGGTTTCCAGTCATGTATGTTATGCAGATTGATACCTATCGGAAGCGTGTCGGGCGGACTGGGAGAAATCTCATCCATAATAAGATCAAGCTCAATACCCTTAACATGATATTCCTCGAACTCGCCGGTGGTCATGTTCTGCAAAATAATGTAATCACAGGAATCGAGAAGACCGGTGCCGTTATCAATCCACTCGACCAGGAAGTGATTGGTGCAATAATTGGGATAAACCTCGTGCCAGTAGGTCCCAATTACCGAATCAAGATATATCGGTACAAGATCAATCAGATCCATAAATATCGTTGAGGTATCATCGAGTTTCGTGATTTCGATTGTCCAGCCGATCCATTCGAGATGGAATTTCTTCCATATCAAACCGTCGGGACTGGTGAAATCAAGATAATCGCAGGCTGACAACATGCTGTCGCCGTTGTCGAACCAGCTGGTCAGTTCCCAATACTGGCAATAGGTCGGATACAACTCATGCCACCAGCTGCCGATCGGATTTTCAATATCAACATCGACTTCGTCATCATTATGATAATTAGTACCTTCGGGCAGCGGTTCGGGCGGGACCGGTTTGATTTCTTTCATCAGAATATCGGTATCTACCGCACCGACATGAACGGTCCTGATTTCGCCGCTAATCCAGTTCCGGATTGTTATCCAGTCGCAGTAATCGAGGTAACCGTTGCCGTTGTCATCCCAGGCCGTGATTTCCCAGATTTCGCAGAAGTTCGGCCAGACTTCATGCCACCAGGTTCCGATCGGATTATAGATCGTATCGACCAGGGGGTACTCATTGCAGATAAATTCGACATATGATGTATCACCCTGCCACTCAAGAGTTAGCGTTGGGCCAATCCATTCGAGATGGAATTTACGCCATTCAGAGGTTTGAATATTCGTGAAATCGACATAATCACAAACCGACAGAATACCGTCGCCGTTGTCGAACCAACTGGTCAGTTCCCAATTTTGACAATAATTCGGCCATAATTCGTGCCATAATGTATTGAGCGGATTACCATTGAGCGGTCGGTATCCGTCGATATTATGGAACATTACATCACCTTCATGTAGCGGCGGTGGTTCATGTGGCGGTTCACCGGTGATCACAAATGACATATCCATGGATTGCACACAGCAATGAGTAATATTGCCAACTATAATGATATTTTCTGCGATTACATCAATTGAAACCCACTCCGGATTATACCAGGGAATCGTGAAGTCGAACGACATATGCACCGAATCCTCGATGGTACCTTCGAAAAGCGTCTGCCGCCCGATATACAGATCTTCATCAACGCCGGGTAATGGTGGCGAACTGTCGGGGTAAGCCCATGACCATTCATCGGTCGACCAGTTGACGGCGAATTCAACCGTCGACGGGAAGGTTGGGTCATCGGGAATGAAATCAACCTCGATATGTACCGTTTTTTTACGCAGGGTATCTATCGGGTGATCGTAGAACCAGATGTTCCACCAGCCGTACCACTCGTAATAGTACCAGCCTTCGCCATAGAAATCGGTCCCGCCGCCTCCGGTCAGATTGCCGCTTTGGTCAAAAACGGCATTAAAGCTGTTGTTCAGGCATGATGGAGGATACAGATAACAATAAATCGGCGGTGGTCCGCCCTGATAGAGATAGTTGGCAAGATAAACCATATCGGAAAGATCAAGAAAGCAGTCCCCATTTACATCAGCCGCGACATAAACGCCATTAATCTGTATAGGTGGTGGCGGGCCGACGCCGTAAATCCAGTCGGATAGATACTGGAGATCATCCGCATCGACATCGCCGTCATTATCGACATCACCGGGAATGTAGTAATATCCGCTATTGGGTTCATACATCTCCTGCCAGTCCAGATTACCCCACCAGGCCCAGGCCGCATCGTCGTTCCAGTGCTGCCATGATGACTTCCAGCCCCATTTGGCCGTATCATCCACAGTATCAACAATGGCCGAGATATTCAGCCAGTAAATAGAATCTTTATCCTGCCAGAACCATAAATTTTCGGGCAGACAGACATCATACTGGAAATACGCAATATGATCATCTGTTAATATACTATCCGTAGGCGGATCATACCAGCCTTCGTATGTTGGCGGATCAATCGGCGTCGCCAGATAGTCGTCGATGTACGCCTCCCATAAAGTCTCGCCCGGTCGACTGTACGGCAGGCCGGGACAACAGGTCGGTATCGGATAACCGCCATACGGGTCAAAGGCCGACAAACCATAGGTAAAATAGTTTTGAAAAACAACGGCATCCATCGAATCAATAATACAGTCGCCGTTAAAATCAAAGCAGACATAAAATGGTCGCGGCGGTGTAGTATTCGATATATAGCGAACCAGGTACACAAGATCACCCACGGCCAGATTAACTCCGTCCAAATTACAATCACCGTAATTGGCACAACTTCCGTAATTACCCGGCGTGTTGGCCGGGATATCCTTATGAACGGACAGTACAAAACTGTCGACCACGCCAGTATAACCATGCAGCCAGGAACCCCACCAGTGGATATCCTTGACCCAGCCGGTTTCACTGCAGCGCCAGTCATCGGCCAGAACAATGGGTGCTGTAGCGTTAACGTCCCAGCCCGCTTCATCCGGCAGTTGCGGATAATGCATTTTGTGTTCATCGCCGGGGGACCAGGACCAGCCGGAACAAAGATAGACATCAAAAACCCAGTCTATATCATAGCCCCAGACGTTGACCATATAATCCCACATCCCGGTCGCCAAACGAACGGATGAACGCATTCCGCCGCTTAATTCATCATCGGAAAGAAGATTCTCCCACTCGGTGCCAACACTTCCGCTGGATGAAACACCGACATGAAAGTCATCGCAGAAAACCAGATTGTAGTATGAAAAATCGAAATAGGTTGGATTCGGATAGGCACTATAGCTGCCGGCCGGAATACCTATTTGAGCCACTTGCAGACCGGGCAGACCGGTGCCGTCATCGGCATAAATCGCAACATAGATTGAATCATCGCCGAAAGAGCCATCGCCGGGATCATAGATATAAACATTGACTCCCATCAGCGTTTCGCAGCAGGTCACTGAAAATCGTTCGGCATATTCCAGTTCGCCATAGGTTGGCTCAGGCACTTCCCAGTAATAAGAGACATTAGCATAATTCCAAAGCCAGTAGCAGGGCGCCTTGATATCATTCTCCGGCGGTTTAAAATCGGTTTGCTCATCTACCCGATTCTGTTGCCGTCGGGAGCCTTCGGCAATCGATGCCGTAAGGACCAGAAGCATCAGAAGTCCGATAGAAAAGATCAATAACTTTTTGTACACGACTCCTCCTCCACAAAAGGGTTTTTGTTTAAAAATTTATCTATGAAGCAACTCTTAGGA
>CAZJLX010000022.1:0-13072 GCA_964546545.1 uncultured Ignavibacteriaceae bacterium
TTTAATTTTGAATCGGCCCAGGAAGGGACTTTTTGTATTGATTCAATTGGCGGTCAGACGGGCACTTTTGACTGGCTTCTGGACGATCCGTCGCCAAATTTCGGCGGCCCGTATTGCTGGGATATTACCGATGATACAGTAGAAGTTTTGCCTGTTCAGCTTTCGGTTGAAAATATCGTTGCGAATACATGTTCGTTTGAATGCGTCCCGGTTATCGCGACCGATTTTGAGAATGTTGCCGGCGTCGAATTGCATCTGACATATGACGATGATTGTATGGATTTTGACAGTATCGATTTGGGGCCGCTTGAGGGTGCTACTATCAATGGCGGTGGCGGCGAAGTACACATCATCTGGGATGATTATGCCAATCCGCTGACTCTTGAAGACGGTTCCACATTGGTGCAGTTGTGTTTCAGTAATATTGTCGGCCAGGATTGTCCGATTGTCTTTTCGGAGACGACCGAACTGGTTGATGATACCGGCACGCCACTGGAATTGATTCTTGATGACGGTTCGCTCGGATATCTCTGCCACTCGACTCCGGCGATCACCTGCCCTTCGGGGGAATTGGATTTTGCTCTCTGCGACGGCATGGGTGAGATTAACATTGAGATGCTGATTGCCGATTACGAAAGCGTTGTGACATCAATGGGCAGTTGGTCTGACGGAACCCTGACATTCAGTTCCGCCGGTCCGGCTCAATATAATATTATGATTTATGCCTATAATTGTTGCAGAGCGGTGGCAGATACATGCGAGGTTGTGGTTAACGTAACGGAGATTCCGGTAGTGGAATTGACCTGCCCGGCAGAGGATCTGAACCATTTCCTTTGCGGACCGGAGATGATTTATACCGATGTCGCTGTTCAAAATTATGATTCGGTCTGGACTTCCGGCGGAACCTGGGATCAGGGTGCCTTTTACTTTATGGCTGACACAGCCGGAACATATGGTTTTTGGGTATTTGCTAAAAATGTTTGCGGTACCGATAGCTGTCAGGTGATAGCTCATATAACTATGAATTCCGCTCCGATGGTGACGGCGCAGGATGATCTTTCGGTGACGATGTGTGCTCCGGAAGAAGTATGCTTATCTTATTCGGTGTCCGATATTGATGCAGGTCAGGAGTTTGCCGAAATGCTGGTGGCGGCTCCAGCCGGTGCGATTATTGATACCACCAATAATACGGTTTGTTATACGGCCGAACAGGAAGGCAGTTATGAATTTATAATCGGTGCTACCGATGAGTGTGGCGCCGCTGACGAAGATACGGTGACGTTGACTGTCACCTTTGATTATGCACCGATGATTGTCTGTCTGGAAACGGTCGATATTTCTATTTGTGAAGCCGGTTCGGTTTGTGTTGTTATGCCGATCGATAATGCCGATTCGGTCTGGACGACAGCCGGTGAATGGGCGGATGGCAGGCTTTGTTTTGAGGCCAGTACCACGGAAACGTACTACTTTACAGTTTATGCCGAAAATAACTGTGGAATCGACAGTTGTGATTTGGCCGTTAACATAACTCTGGGCGGAAGCCCGACAATATCCTGTCCGCCCGAACTGACCGAACTGTTTCTCTGTGAGGCGGGCGAATATTGTTTTGATATGGCCATTACCGGTGCCACATCGGTTGAGGCCATGAATGGCAGTTGGCAGGACGATTCATTCTGTTTTGACGCTGACACGGCCGGGTTATACAGCTTGATGGTCATCGCTCACAATGATTGTGACTCGGTTGTCTGCGAGTTTTCTTATCTGGTTACGCTGGGTCAGGCCCCGGAAATCACTTGCCCGCAGATAGAATTTAATGCTGTACTCTGCGGATCGGAAATGGTCTGTTTCGATTTGGAGATCGTCGGAGCCGATTCGGTGTATACTCCTTTAGGCAACTGGCAGAATGGTTTGATCTGCTTTACCCCCGAAACTGCCGGAACATATTACTCTTATGTAGCGGCCTTTAATGATTGTGGATGGGATAGCTGTAATTTGGTTTATACTATTGATTTCGTCCCCGAGCCGGAAGTGATCTGTCCTGTTGGACCGATTGATATAGAATTGTCCGGACCGCAGGTATTCTGTGTTTTTGTGGATATATTTAATTATGATTCGGTTAATATAGTAGGCTCGATGGGTAATCCTTACTGGATCGATTCGGCCCTCTGTTTTGATGTGACTCAAGAGGGAACATATTCCTATGAAATCTGGGCCTTCAATGAATGTTATTACGACAGCTGTTATGTAGAAGTCAATGTCACCTTCCCAACTCCGACCGAGGCCTGTTTCACTCCGACATCAGTGACCGGTCCGGCGCCGCTGGAAGTCTGTTTTGAAAACTGTTCGGTTTTCGATATGGATACCTCTCTATTTTTATGGTATGTCGATGATTCTATAGTCAGCTACGAATTCGAGCCCTGCCTGAGCTTTACTGAACCGGGTTGTTATGATGTTGCCCTAATTGTAGACAATGGATACAATGCCGATACGGCTTATGTCGAAGATGCGGTTTGTGTCGAAGAAGTTTATCCACCGCAGTGGATATCGGTTTACTGCGCGACTCCGATTCTAAACGATGTTCCGCTAATGGCGGGCGATGTAATCGAAGCCTTCGATCCTGATCGTGTTTTATGCGGAATCGATACGGTTGACGGCGACGGTTCGTACGGTTTGCTTGATATTGTTCATGATGATATAACGACGTTTGATGACGAGGGCGCAATGGAGGGAGATACAATCAGCTTTGCCATCAACGGCGTCGATGTCGGCACCGATCCGGTTATTATCTGGACCCAGGACGGTGACTATTTCGAATTGTGTACTTTCACTACGGCCGAATGCTTAACCCTAACATTAAAGCCGGGCTGGAACTGGATCTCATGGAATCTGGCATATTCCGATGATATTGGTGATTTCGTATCCGATTTCAGCGACTGTATCTATGTTGTTCATGGTTTTGATCAGCGAGGTCTGACTTATGTTCCGGCTCTGGCCGATTTTTCGACTTTGAACTCGGTCGATTATTATCACGGTTATATGTTCAAGATGGATTGTTCCGCTTCGGTAGAGGTTTGCGGTCCCGAAATAAATTCAGGCGAAGGGATTGTGATTAACTATGGCTGGAACCTGGTCAGTTACTGGCCCAACGAAGAACTGGAACTGGAAACGGCGCTGTCCTCAATAATCAACGATATATTGGTAGTACTCGGATTCAGTAACGGCGGCGGTTTGGTCTGGGCGCCCGGATTTGTCGATTACAATACTCTGACGCATATGGATCAACGGTTTGGTTACTGGATCAAATCATCGACCTCAACCTGGCTTTACTATCCCGGTTTTACCGGCCCGGTGGTTCCGGTGAAATCAGGATATACCGCGGAGAAGGTGACCCCGTCACGGAGCTGGATGTCGCTCTACGGCGCTGGTATAACTCTTGACGGCCAGAATCTTGCCGGTGGAAGTACTATTGATGTTTACACCGGGGACAAAGTGCTTTGCGGTAGTTCGACGATCAGCGGTGGCCTGTTGAAATTCATGCCGGTTTATGGTTACGATAATGCCGAAAATATTACTCTGGCCTATCCACAGCCGGGCGACGAGTTGATGGTCTACATCAATGGCGTTCGGGCTTATCCTGATGTCGTCTGGGACAACCATGGTGCCATATATCGTCTGGACCATCTTTCAACATCGGAAGACGGTTCGACTTTGATGCCCGAAGGTTTTGCCCTGTATCAGAACTACCCCAATCCGTTTAATCCGACCACATCCATTCGTTTCCATCTTCCCGAAGCCGGTAATGTGGAACTGGCCGTGTTCAACACTCTTGGTCAGAAAATCCGGACGATTATAAACGAATCGCTCAGTGCCGGTGAACATATCAGTTCATGGAATGGGCGTGATGAAGATGGTAATGTTGTCGCCTCCGGGATCTATCTCTATCGTTTGAAATCAGGCAATCTGGTTCAAACCAAAAAGATGAATCTGATGAAATAGTATTTTGCATTTGATAATAGAGGCGGGTTATAATAAACCCGCCTTTTTTATTTGGTTAAATAGAATTAAATATTTATCTGCAATTTTACAGGTATGCGGATGAGAAGCCAGAAACAGGGCAAAAATTATCCACTTGTCTAAGATTAATATGTGACATAACATATTGTTCCATAGAGACTTGGATTAATAGTGGCCAATAACGACAAAGAAATATATATTGACAGTTTTTGTCATTTTTGATATATTGATACAAAAGTCCCGCTTTTTGCCGGAAACCGCTATGTTAAATATATTTTCGATACCTGCCTTTTTTGGGTATAAGGTCACTACTTTTATCAGGCAACGATGTTTTAGATAACATTGATATAATTAAGGCTTTGAGATACGGGATATTTAAATAATTTAATATATATTCGATAAGTCGATTTGGCTTGTCGGGATTGGGGAAACAAATTTAATAATAAACATTTTTAAGGAGTTTTGGTATGCTTAAAAAAGTAATTGTCCTCTTTTTGAGCCTGATTTTTATCTGCTCGGCAGGTGCCCTTGCCGATTGGGTCATTGAAGACGGACACAAAATGCATTATCCTCAGTTGCCCAATGTTGTGGGCTGGGATGTCAATGCCACCAATCCTGTTATTTTAGCCGATGATTTTATGTGTATGGAGACCGGATGGATTAAGGATATCCATTTCTGGGGTTCATGGATGCATGGTATGGAAGGTTCGATTGTATCGTTTAATCTTTCTCTTCATGCCGATATCCCGGCCGACCCGCCTATGATTCCCTACAGTCGGCCCGGTTTGACTCTCTGGGAACGGGAAATAACAGATTTTATTATTGCCACACCGGTCGATCCGCCCGGCGTGCAGGGTTGGTATGATCCGAGCACTGGTCAGTTCATAATGGAGGACCATGAAGCTTATTTCCAGTACAATGTTTTTCTTCCGGAGCAGGATTGGTTCTGGCAGGACTCTGGGACGATTTACTGGCTGAATATCTCGGCGACGGTTGTCGGCGGGGTGACGCTTTATATCCCGGGTGATGTTGACGGGGACGGTGATGTAGATCAGGATGACGCGGATTATCTTGCGGCCTATTTATATTCCGGCGGCCCGCCGCCACCATATGATGTCGGTGGATTTTATCCGGCTGCGGATGTGAACGGCGATTGTATAGTGGATGCAACGGATTTGACTTATCTTTTGAGTTATTTAAATATGGGCGGCCCGGCGCCGACATACTGCCAATTATATCCACCGACCCTGGATGCACAATGGGGTGTTAAATCAACTCTTGATCACTGGAACGATGATGCTGTCTGGGCATGGTGGGGCGATTTGGAATGGATTGATATCTGGGAACCGCCTGATTTTGAGATCTCACTCGATTTAGCTTTTGTTATAACCGGCGGTCAGGACGAACTCGGCGCCTGCTGCTATCCTGATCCGACCGGCGGCCCAGGGATGTTTTGTATCCAGACCGATTCAATTAATTGCGCGGATGTTCTGTTTGGAATTTATGAAGGTGACGGCACCATTTGCGGCGGTTTGCAAGCCTGCTGTCTGCCCGACGGTTCATGTGTGGATGCCGATTCACTTTGTTGCGAGATTGAAATGGGCGGTATCTCGCAGGGCGCCGGAACAACATGCAGCGCGATTGAAGCCTGCTGTTTCCCGGACGGAACATGTATGGATCTCGATCCACTTTGCTGCCTTGATCAGGGCGGTGCGCCGCAGGGTCAGGGGACTCTCTGCGGCCCGCCTGAGGCGTGTTGTTTCCCTGATGGAACGTGTATGGATCTGGATCCGCTCTGCTGTTTTGACCAAGGTGGTTCACCGCGGGGAGCCGGAACAATCTGTCTGGGCGACGGCAACGGCAACTTAATCGATGATGCCTGCGAATATCCGTATGATTCGTGCGATTATTACAAACAGGGGTATCTTGATTATGCTCCCAACGGTGTTCCGGATTTTGATCAGAAACAGGACAATTGGATTTATCCCCCCAGTGGTGCCTGGTCACATTGCGGACCGGTGGCGCTGGCCGATTGTTTCTGGTGGTTTGATTCGAAATTCGATAGTTGCACCACGCCTCCGCCTGCCGTTTGTAATACCTACCCGCTGATCGATCCGTACGGCGCCTGGGATGATCATGACGCGAGTAATGTGATGCCGTTCGTGGATTCGCTGGCATTATACTGTAAGACCAATGTCGGTCACAGCGGGACCAATATTTATGATCTGGCGGGAGGAGCCCAGGCCTGGATCAATGCGGTCGGACTGGGGACTGACTTTACGGTCAGGGTTTTTCCGATCGATTCATTATGGGGCTTCGACTCGATTCGTAATGAGGTTTTAATCAGCCAGAATGTTATTCTGCTGCTTGGTTTCTGGCAGGATCCGGGGTCCGATTACTGCGAACGAGTCGGCGGCCATTTTGTCACGGTCGCGGGAACCTGCACCGATCCAATCGATTCGGCTTTGTGTATTTCCGATCCCTATTTCGATATGCACGAAGGTGAACCGCCGGCCGGTTCGGCGCACGGATCGAATATTCACAATGATGCCGCTTTGGTTTCCGGTCCGCATGGGACGATTCATCATGACAAATATTTCGTCACGCCGACGACCTGTCCGATGTTTATACCGCCGTTCTTTACGGTAGAGCTGGTCAATTACGCGGTGAACCCCGGCGATATCGCGCAGTTCTACAATCTGAACCGCTACGATACCAGTATGGCTGGTATTCCGCCTCAGGCCGGCGTTCCGGTTCATACGATAGTTGAGTTTGCCCTGGTTATCTGTCCGGCCGAATGTCCCGATCAGGATCAGGACGGTATCTGCGACGATGATGATAACTGCCCGACGGTATATAATCCGTCGCAGACCAACAGTGACGGCGACAGCCATGGTGACGCTTGTGACAATTGTCCTAATACCGACAATGAAGATCAGGCTGACGGTGACAGCGATACGGTTGGTGATGTCTGCGATAACTGCCCGACAGTAGCCAATACATCCCAGACCAACAGCGATAGTGATAGTCATGGCGATGCCTGTGACAATTGCCCCAATGACGACAATGAAGATCAAAGTGATATTGACGCGGACAATGTCGGCGATGTTTGCGACAATTGTCCGAACCATGTTAATCCGGGTCAAGCCGATACGGATAGTGATACAGTTGGGGATATCTGCGACAACTGTCCGACGGTATATAATCCGCTACAAACCAACAGTGATAATGACACTCATGGCGACGCCTGCGATAATTGTCCCAATGACGACAATGAAGATCAAAGTGATGTTGACGGGGACAATATCGGGGATGTCTGTGATAATTGCCCGAACGATTATAATCCGGGCCAGGTTGACAGCGACGGCGATAATATCGGCAATTACTGCGATAACTGCCCTTATGATTATAATCCGGGTCAGGCCGACAGCGATGGTGACGGAGTCGGTGATGACTGCGAGCCGAACTGGACTCCCGGCGACGGCCATAAGATGCACTATCCGCAGCTTCCGGATGTTAATGGCTGGGATGTAATGTCCACCATGCCGATGGAGCTAGCCGACGACTGGATGTGTTCCGAAACCGGTTGGGTGAAGGATATCCATTTCTGGGGTTCGTGGATGAATGATCGCGAAAGCGAAGTGACGTCCTTTGTTTTGAGCATTTATTCTGATATCCCGGCTGATCCGCCGCAGTTTCCATACAGTCGTCCGGGCGAACTGCTCTGGTCTGATACCAATGAAACCTTTCTGGTCACACCGCCGTTTGATCCGGCGCAGCCGGAAGGATGGTATAATCCACAGCAAGGTCAATTCTTCCTGGATGACCATATGCATTATTACCAATACAATATCTATCTCGAAGAAGAGGATTGGTTCTGGCAAAATTCAGAGACAATCTACTGGCTGGGAATACATGCCTTCGTTTCTGATCCCGATTCCACCGCCTGGGGCTGGAAATCCTCGATTGATCACTGGAATGATGATGCTGTATGGAGGATGGTCGGTGATCCGGATTGGGTTGAAATGTATGAGCCACCCAATTTTGATATCTCGCTTGACCTGTCGTTCGTGATAACGGGTGGCGGAGAAGAGTGCGATTGTGATCCGGGTAACTGCAATGGCGATGCCACGACTAATATCTTTGATGTTACTTATCTGATTTCATATTTGTATAAGAGTGGTCCGGCGCCAATACCTTATCCAATCTGCTCGGGCGATCCCAACTGTGATTGTACGGTGAATATCTTCGATGTAACCTATATTATTTCCTATCTTTACAAAAACGGTCCGGCTCCGTGTACCTGTCAGGATTGGCTGGCTTCCTGCGGCCCGCCGCTTAGGAAATAGAATACTTACGGATTTCTATATCAGCGGCCCCGTCTTAAAAACGGGGCCGTTTTTATAGGCAAAAGTTCTGATTCTTTCAGAAAAACCTTGACAGAATTGTCTAATATCTGTTTATTTAGGTAGTAAATTCCTCCGATGCCAGCAGGGGAGGCGTGAGAATTTACGACTGCCAAAAAGTCAATACGTGAGGATTGACGGACAGGGATTCAGACTTCACGGGGTTATTCAACCATTACAACGCTCCGGCGTTTCTTCTAAGATTGACGGGATTTTTATTGCAGCGAATCCAGGGGAGGTTATGGGGAAGAGACTGTCAATTGAATCCGTTACTTTTGATATAAATATTTCAAATATAAATCCGGTAGTAGCAGTAATTATGCCCAAAACCATAAAGGAGGAATTTGTGGAAAAGTCAGGTAATGTTTACAGGTGTATGATTTCAGCTTTATGCACCTTAATTTTATGCCTCCTATCAGGAAATGCGGGAGGTACGACAATCGTACTCAACCCGACCGATGATACATTCATCGATCAATATGCTCCGAATAGCGTTAATGGCGCACTAAACTATCTTTTGGCCCGACGAGGAAATACAGGATACACCCTCAACACACTGGTTAGATTCGATCTCAGCGCTATTCCATCCACAACGACAATCAACTCGGCTAAACTTGGCCTTTATTACTGGCATTATAATGATGGCGACCCGGTTGGCAAGGAGTTAACGGCCCATATAATTACCTCTTCATGGTCTGAGGGAACGGCAACCTGGAACAATCAGCCGCCTTTTGATCCGGTCCCAATGGCTTTTGATACAGTTCCGGGTTCGTACGGATGGATGGAATGGAATGTCACAGACAATGTCAGGGCTATCGTTAATCTTGGTTTGACAAATAGTGGTATTGAAATTATAGACCCGGCCACGAGCGGCGGTTTTCCGATGATCTACTTCTTCGCGAAAGAGAATGGTGCTTTTATCCCATATCTTGAAATCGATACCAGTATGACAGCCGGATGGTACTGGAAGCCTCCCTATCCGAATTATGCCCCTACTGAGCCAGGTGGTATGCCCGATTTTGATATGAAACAGGATAATTGGATGTCTATCTATCCCGGCTTGAATGGTGTCATCGATGCCGCCGTGGCAGGTGATGATGTTTACGATCCAATTACCGAAATGATTGGCCCGGGACCTGATTGTCATCTTGATTCCGATCCGGTTGGTGATGACTATGCCGACTGGTCATTCTCCGGTCCGGCTGCCCTGGCCAACTGTTTCTGGTGGTTTGATTCCAAGTACGCCGACACCACCGGTTATCCGGGTGATAATCTGGATATTTATCCGCTGGTTCAGGGTTACCCCGATTCGACCGGAAAGACCGTTGATCAGGAACATACGACCACCGATTTAATGGCCGACATTCCGTCGAGTCCACCCGGTCATGTGCAAAGTTTTACCCCAATGGTAGCGGTTCTCGATGCTGTTCAGTTACTTTTGTGGAACAGCTATGAGTATACGCCAACCAATGTTGAAGTATCGATTTATAATACCTTTCCGGATAATGCCGGTGTTGTTCCTCTCGGGATATCGACGATGGCCGTATCCGGACCCTCATCGAATCAATGGTATCAATTTCATTTTTCCCCGAGGATTGATTTAGATGAGTATGGCGTATACTATATCGGTGTCCGGATTATTGATGGCGATGGCGTTCCCCATTGGTGTTATGATACAAACGGCGGATATACGCGCGGTCAGGCTTGGTTTAACTGGGGTGAACCGTATGTGCTCTACCCCAATGACGGAGTTAATGATTCCTGTGATTTTAATTTTAAAACGGAATATTACACCTCTGCCGTATTTGATGATCATGAGGCCGATAATGTTCCGCATCTGATTAAGGATCTTGCCGATCGGATGACTATTTGTTCTTCCGGTAAAACTGATGTCTATATAATGCAGGATGTCATTGAAGGCTGGTTACTGGAGAAGGGCTTGGGTGGCGACTTTATCGAGAACACCTATGAAGCGCCCGATTTCCATTTTATCGAGGAGGAAATCGAACGCAGTCAGGATGTCATCCTGCAGCTTGGTTTCTATGTTTATGACAGTGCCACAAAAATCGTTGATCAGGAACATACGGTAGGCAATTTTATGGCCGATATCACGCCGTATATGCCCGGTCATCTGCAGAGTTTTACACCCACAGTTACCGTTCTGGATGCGGTCCAGCTGTTAATCGGCAATAATTATGAATATACGCCGACTGATGTTGAAGTTTCCATCTACGATCAGTTGCCGACCGATCCTTCGGTGATGCCGCTCGGTTCATCGATTATGTCTGTTTCGGGACCCTTTGAACCGGATTGGTATCAATTCCATTTCGAGTTTCCGATTGACCTGAATCCGGAGGGAGAATATTTTATCGGTGTCGTGGTTCTTCAGGGCGACGGCAATCCGCATTGGTATTATGACACGCTGGGTCAATATCCTTATGGCCAGGCTTGGTTCTGTTGGAGCGAACCCTACGTATTGTATCCAGATGACGGCTGGAATGAATCATGTGATTTCGCCTTTCGCACCGAATACTATGGCGAAGCGGAATGTATCAAATGGAGTGAACAGTTTGTTACTTGCACGGGAGTCAATTCCGATTTATTGATGATTGCTTTTAGTGATCCGCGTCAGAATATGGCCAATCCGGCTGATTTAGATCACAATGATGCCCAGAATGTTTCGCATGATATATATGCCATTGTCGAAGGTTCACCTTGTCCCGAACTGCCCTATTTATGGTGGATTCCCGATTTCCCTGTGGACTGGGATTTCACCATTATCGAGAATGCAGTGGTCATCTGCCCGGTTGAAGACAGCTGTGACTGTGAGCCGGGTAATTGCAACGGTGATGTGACCATCAATATTTTTGATATCACTTATCTGATTGCCTTCCTGTATAAGGCTGGTCCGGCGCCGGTCCCGTACGCACTTTGTTCCGGTGATCCGACTTGTGACTGTCTCTGCAATATTTTTGATGTCACCCACCTGATTTCATTTCTGTATAAAGGCGGTCCACCACCATGCACATGTCTGCAATGGCTGGCCGCCTGCGGATCGCCGCTTCGGAAATAAGATATTTACGAACTATTGATTTACGGCCCCGTTTTAAGGCGGGGCCGTATTATTTTTTTCCGATATTTCAAAGCCGACTTGATTTTAGGCATTCGTTTGAATAGATTGTAAAATTATTTCGTATAAGAAGCCTATGAACCTGAAATCAGGAGGATAAATGAAAAATAAACTAGGTAATGTTCTCAACTGGCTTGGCGGCAAATCGGTCGATTATGCCGACTGCCGGTATGTCAGGACCGAGAAGGAGTCTATCAGGGTCACTGACGGGACAGTTGACACGCTGGCGCGTGATGTTGATGTCGGCGTCGGTGTGCGGGTGTTGCATAATGGGGCCTGGGGTTTTGCGGCGGTCGCTTCGACCAAAGAATCGGATATAAAAAAGGCAGCCAACAAGGCGTTGCAGACTGCGCGGGCATCGGCATCGGCCAAAAAGGAAGATGTCAAACTGGCCGAAGAGGAGGCATATAAAGATCATTATAAATCCCCCTGTGAAAAGGATCCATTCGCTGTTCCGATTGATGAAAAAGTCGGACTGCTTCTGGAGATTTCCGAGCTTTTAAAAAGCGACGATAAAATTAAAATGGCCGAAGCTTCACTTGATTTCTTTAAAACCAACAAGATATTTTGCTCAACCGAGGGGGCCGAAATCGAGCAGGATATAATCGAATCGGGCGGCGGCTACTCGGTTATCGCCTTTGACGGCAAAGAGGTCCAGAAAAGATCGTTCCCAAATTCCCATCGCGGCGATTTTGCGACTCGCGGATACGAATTTATCGAAGGGATGCACCTTCTGGAAAATATAGATAGGACCAGGGAAGAGGCGATTCAGTTATTAACAGCCGATTCCTGTCCCGATACGGAAGCCGATATTATTATCTGCGGTTCTCAGATGGCGCTTCAGGTGCATGAATCGTGCGGTCATCCGTCCGAGCTGGATCGAGTTCTCGGAACGGAGATATCACTGGCCGGCGGTTCGTTTATGCAGCCGGAAGGACTCAACGATCTGGCGTATGGTTCGCCGATAGTAAATATTTATGCCGACGCCACTATTCCGGGCGGGCTTGGCTCTTTTGGCTATGATGATGAAGGTGTCAAGGCGCAGCGAGCGCCGATTATTAAGGATGGCATTCATGTCGGGTACCAGACCAGCCGCGAGACGGCGCCAATAGTCGGACAGCGGTCGAATGGGACGATGCGGGCCGACGGCTGGAACCGGATCCCGCTGATAAGGATGACCAATATCAATCTCGAACCGGGCGAGTGGGAGTTGGACGATCTGATTGCCGATACCGAAAACGGTCTGTTTTTTGATATGAATAAGGTCTGGTCAATCGATGACAAACGACTCAATTTCCAATTTGGCGTCGAATGTGCCTGGGAAATAAAAAACGGCAAACTGGGTCGTATTCTGAAAAATCCGCTTTACACCGGAATGACGCCGAAATTCTGGAATTCCTGCGATGCTATCTGTAACCGTAATCACTGGCATATCTGGGGCGTCCCGAACTGCGGCAAGGGTGAGCCGATGCAGACGGCACGGGTGGCACATGGTACTTCGCCGGCCAGATTCAGAAAAGTG
>CAZJLX010000023.1:0-13066 GCA_964546545.1 uncultured Ignavibacteriaceae bacterium
GTCAACAACCGTGGGGCCGAAACGGCCCCTCGCGCCGGTCTTTATTATTCCTTTTCGTTGACCCCTTCACAGTCGGCATCGACCGGTTGACCGTCACTGCCGTTGTTTTGAGATTCTTCCGGCCCGGCCCCGGCCTGTCCGCCCGGTTGCTGAGGACCGGCCTGGTTCGCAGTCTGCTGGTACATCGTCGCCGCCGCCGCCTGCCAGACCTGATTGAGCGCCTCGGTTGCCGACTGCATCTCGTCGCCGTTGTCTGTCTTAAGCGCCTCTTTCAATCGTCCGAGAGCACTGTCGATCTTGGCGCGATTGTCGGCATCCAGTTTATCGCCGTATTCCTTAATATTCTTCTCGGTCTGGAAAATAGTCGCATCGGCCGTATTACGAATATCAATCTTACGACGCTTTTCCTTATCTTCCGACTCATGCGATTTAGCATCATTGACCATCTTATTGATTTCGGACTCATTCAAACCGGATGAGGCCTCAATCTTGACATTCTGCGATTTGCCGGTCGCCATATCTTTGGCGGTTACGTTCAGAATACCATTGGCGTCGATATCAAAGGCAACTTCAATCTGAGGAATACCGCGCGGCGCGGGCGGAATACCGTCAAGAATAAACTTCCCGATCGTTTTGTTATCAACGGCCATCTCGCGCTCACCCTGAAGAACATGAATATCGACCGCCGTCTGACTATCCGCCGCCGTTGAAAATGTCTGCGACTTTTTGGTCGGTATCGTAGTATTACGTTCGATCAGCTTGGTGGTGACACCGCCCAGCGTTTCAATACCCAGCGACAGAGGGGTCACATCCAGAAGCAGGACATCTTTAACATCCCCGGCCAGAACGCCACCCTGAATAGCGGCGCCAATAGCAACCACCTCATCGGGATTAACCGAACGGTTAGGCTCTTTGCCGAAAAGTTTCCTGACCATTTCGATCACTTTCGGCATCCGGGTCATACCACCTACCATGACGACATCATCGATATCGGAGAAACTGAGCTTCGCATCCGCAATCGCCTTACGGCAGGGTTCAATCGTGCGCTCAAGTAAATCATCGACCAACTGCTCATATTTGGCGCGGGAAAGAGTCAAATTAAGATGTTTCGGGCCGTTGCTATCAGCTGTGATAAAAGGCAGATTAATGGCAGACTCCATCGTTGTGGAGAGTTCCATCTTGGCCTTCTCGGCCGCCTCTTTTAATCTCTGAAGCGCCATCGAATCTTTCGCCAGATCGATGCCGTCCGATTTTTTAAATTCATCAACCAGCCAGTCAATTATTCGCTTGTCGAAATCATCACCGCCAAGATGCGTATCACCGTTGGTCGACAGAACCTCAAAAACGCCTTCGGACAGTTCCAGCACGGAAATATCAAAAGTTCCGCCACCAAGATCATAGATGGCTATTTTGCCGGCCTTTTTCTTATCAAGACCATAAGCCAACGAAGCTGCGGTCGGTTCATTAATAATTCGTCGGACATTAAGCCCGGCGATCCGTCCGGCATCTTTGGTTGCCTGTCTTTGACGATCATTAAAATAAGCCGGAACGGTAATAACCGCTTCGGTTACTTTAGTGCCAAGATAATCTTCGGCCGTTTTTTTCATTTTGCCGAGCACCATAGCCGAAACCTCCGGCGGGACATAATCCTTGCCATTTATTTCGACCACAGCATCACCTTTTGAATCAGCCTTAATCTTGTACGGATAATTTTTGGCCTCATCTTTGATTTCGTCATATTTCCGTCCCATCAGACGCTTAATCGAAAAAATGGTATTGTACGGATTGGTTACCGCCTGTCTTTTGGCCACCTGGCCGGTCAATCGCTCCCCACTCTTATCAATTGCGACCACCGACGGCGTCGTTCGATTACCCTCGGAATTGCTGATAACCACCGGGTCCTTGCCCTCAATAACGGCCACCACCGAGTTAGTCGTACCCAAATCTATGCCTATTATTTTACTCATGATATTTTCCTTTCAAACATTCCATAAAAACGGGCGGGTAGTATCACCCGCCCGTCTAACAGATGTCACGTTGTTATTCAAAGAGGATTACGCCACTTCAACATTAATCTCTTTCGGTTTGGCCTTTTCCTGCTTGGCTAAGCTAACCGACAGAATACCGTCCTTATAATCAGCCTTGATATTTTCCGTGTTGATATCATCGGAAAGAGTAAACGAGCGGGCAAAAGTGCCATAACTGCGTTCGGTACGGATATAGTTTTTATCCTTTTCTTCCGATTTCGTCTTGCGTTCACCACTGACCGTCAGGACAGAATCTTCGACAGTAACCTTGATATCCTCTTTCTTCATACCCGGAAGTTCGACATCAATCCTGACATGATCCTTGTCATCAGTGATATCCACGCTCGGCATAAAATCACAGTTACATGATTTCATGGTCGATGGCATCCGGAAAAATGAGTCGAAAACATGGTCAAAATCATGACCGAAGTCCTTGAGGACTCTGTTCGGGTTGTAACGTACGAGTGTCATTTTAATTACCTCCTTATTTTGGTTTCTTTATTTTCACTCTCTGACCATGTAATAAACAACATTCATGCCAAAAACAATAAGACACTGAAAGACAATAGTATACGATTACAGGCAAAATTTTACAGAAACAGAAGAGCCATAAAGGCAGTTATGGTGCGCCATTATGGCTGTGTTGCGTTCAATCTGGCAGTTGGAGCTGCCTATTTGTCTTTGCGATTCAGGATTTCCTGAGTTGCCTTATTCAATTTTGAACTGCCGAAAAATATTTTCTGAGTATTAGAGAGATTTTTGTCGAATTCTTTTATGGTTTGTATTGAATCATTATCTCCGATACGATCCAAAGCCTTTAAGGCGGCAATTTTAATATCATCTTTCGAAGATCGACTGAAACCAAATATTGACTGTAGTTCCACATCGTTCAGCAGTTGGCTCAAAAACTTATGCGCTTCCTGCCCGCCCAGTTTTCCGATCGAATTAATTATCGTCACAATTTCGGTCGGATATTTATAAGTAAGATCAATCATTTCCGGCACATTTTCATAAGTGCCGACAAATCCAAGTGCAATTAGAGCTGTTTTACGAATTTCCCGGTCGGAATCGTTGGCAATTACCAATAACAGGTCAGCGGCCTGTTCACCGCCGATTTTTTCGAGCGCTTCAATTATACAGCGCCTGACCCGAGTATCATCATCGGCAATACGCAATCTGAGAGATCGGCAGGCGCCCGGGTCCTTTAATGAACCGAGAACAAAGAGGCAATTACGGACCACATACCACTTTTCCTGGGGCAATTCACGGTGACCCTCTTCACGCTCGAAACAGGAATTGTCTTTTAATATCTCGTTGAAAACATTAAGCGAGGATTTACCCATTTCGGAAAGAATTCTGAGCGTATGCTGGCGAACCTGTCGCGAATCGTGTGATATGATAGACGAAAGAGCCAGTGCCGCCTGCTCCGAACCAATCGTAATCATAATATTCCGAATATACTGGGCCTCGGCATGCGACACAGTAATCAGATCATTTATCAATTGCGAAATTACCTCTCGGCGATTCATCTCTTCAATTGATTTTTTAACCGCCACCGATTCATAACTCCAGATTCCCTGTTCCAAGGATCGCTTTTTCAAAAGTACATCACAGATTGATGATAACCGCTTGTAATTTTTTTCGGCCATTGTTATCTGAATCAGTTCCCAGATTAAATCGGAGAACTCGAAGGTTTCCTTGTCCCCTGAGATATATTCATCGATTTTGGAGACCAGATGTTCAGCCAGAAAGCCATCGGTTGTCTTGCGATAAACGCTTATTATATATCTGAACAATATTAAGGCTTTTTGGCGCAGGTCAAGATCCGGCCCGGCCAGATAATTAATCAAAATATTAATAATCGAGCGAGCCTTGCCCTGCTGACCGGTCCTGAGGATTCGGCTGAACAGATCCTCAAAACCATCAAGCTGATAACCCGGCAAGGCCTGATTAAATGTACTATATAAAAACTGGTCAATATCTTCGGAAGATTCGATTTTTATGGCGCTGGTTTTTGGCAGCAATTCGGAATAAATTTCTTTACCGACCCCGCGAGCAACCAGATTCTCTCCGATTCTGGATAGAATCGTCTCGCGTTCCGCATGATAATTCAGGGCGCCGATTAAACGTTTCGACTGCCCCCAGGCATTATCATCGATTTCGGCGCAGGATACCTTGTCTCCAATTGCTTCAAATAGAGAAGTTGACAGCAGTTCAACCAGTTTATCGGACTCAAAGGAAGCGATTTTTTCAGGAATCAAATAGGCTATCAGCGGATAATAATAATCGAGATTAAATCTTTCTAAATAATCTTTAAATGAAAGCGATTCACACTCGAGTAATTCCGCCAGTCGCTCGAAATCGTCACCGATCAACTGACCGACCAGGTTACGTGCTGAAAAATCGGCCAGCAGATCACCACGAAATTGATGACCCTTCTCGAACAGATCAAAACCGGGCTGCGAATCAACATGTATCGTATTTATTTTATATTTATCAAGATGAGTTTTCATCAGGTTACGATAATCGGTAGATGGCAATCTCTTGACAAATCGGTCAAGAAACAGAGCCAGTTGATCGGCGGTCATACCCGCCTCAAACAGAATATCGCTGATATCAAGAATCTGCATATAATCCATTATCTGGTCGGTAAAAATAGATGGTTTTAGTCTAATATTGAGCGCGTAAAGATGTCCGTCCATGAGATGAAGATTAAAATATTGTTTATACCGAAAGATCTTGTCCATCATCATAAACGGGCCGCCGATGGCTCTGCGGGCCAGCGGATGCGAACTGGAATATATGGCTGTCTTCTTAGCCGCAATGTACAATTCCCGGATAGTCTCCTGAGCCAGTTCATTGAGATTCACAAACAGCTCTTTCTCGGTATAAATACGATCTTTCATATTAATCTCCAAAACACTGTATTAATCCGTCGTCGGAAACGACATAAATCCTATGTCCGTCACTGACGGCCGGAAAGCGTATACCTTTTTTAAATTCGCGCCGGGATATCAGACTGCCGCCCTGTTTGTCAAGACAGTAAAAAAATCTATCCAACGATGCAAATAAGACATAATCACCCACAACTATCGGCGATGAAACAATGACGCCGTCCGTTTTAAATTCCCAAATCTTTGAACCATCCGATTCACTCAGGCAATGTAGAATTCCACCATTGTCACCCAGATATAATCTTCCGTTATCAAGCGCCGGTGAGGTCCAAATCGGATTTGGAAGATTGGCCTGCCACAAAATTTTGCCGCTTCCCGGCTCAATTGCGAATAGAGTCCCCTCGATTCCGGATTGATATATTTTGTCACCAACAACCGCTTTTGACATAGCCGGCTGCCCAAGATCGGACGTAAACATCACATCTCCCGTGGCGGCATTATATCCTTTTACTCTTCCGTCCTCAAACGGAAAGATTACCATATTATCGGTTCCGCTCGGTCCGGCCGGCGATTTCGCACCGACCGAATCCTGCCAGGCAGTTTCGCCCGAAAATCGATCGAGGCAATAGATTTGACCGGTTGCCGAAGCGATATAAACATAATTATCTATTATTATCGGCAACCCGCTGACATCCTTTAAATTAAGCGACCAAACCATTTTTTGATTGTGCAGATTAATGCATACGAACTCATTCCTGTCCGGGGCAATTCCGTAATAGACCAGCGAATCAGTCGCGAGCATACCGCTTTGAATCGGGCGAGTTGTCTTAAATCTCCCCATATATTTCCCTGTTGCAAGATCATAAAAGCGGCTCTTTCCTTTACTCCCGCAGACAACCAGATTTCCGGCAATAATACTCAGAGGGCCGGATGATATTTCGGATATTTTATCTTCCCAGATCAGGTTTAGCTTGCCTTTGAAATCTGATTCTATCGAGGCCGTCGCCTGTTTGTCATTTCGCGAATATTCCCAGACCGCTGACGGTATAGGCAACTCGCGATTTAAATGATATTTTTTAGCGCACCCGGTAAAAAGGAATAAAAGCAATATTAAAAAGTAAAGAAATGCTTTCATCAGAAATTCCATCCGAAGAAAAATTCAAAATCGGTTCTGGGACTGATGGTATCAAAATCGGTCGTGCGGCTGAAATCGAAGCGTAGAACGACAAAACGCCCAAGTGCAACTCTTACTCCGGCGCCAAAGGAGCCGACCATATCCTTGAAAAACTGACGATCGAGAAATCGAAACTTCTCGTCGGTTAAATAGCCGGCATCAAAAAAGAGAGCCCCGCGGATGGCCTGGAAACCGATTCCACCGATCGGAAAACCGATTAGCAGATTATCGATTAACGGAAACCTTAGTTCGGTCGATGAAAAAACGACATTTCGATTATAAAAAGCCCGGCGGCTGTAACCGCGCATCGACCAGCTCCCGCCGAAATATATTCTCTGTGGTTCGATGCCTGACGAGCTGTACATAAACAGCCGCGAGGCAATGGCGGAATACCGTCCCAGACGATAATAATGACGCAGATCGACAAGACCGATGCGGTTGTACTGCTCCAAATGATCCAGCCGCGAAGTCAAACCGAAAGTAAAATTGTAGCGATGTCCTTCAATCGGTCCGGATATATCCCAGAGCGAATTATCGGAGACAAAGGAAAAATAATTGGTCATCAGTATCGCCTCTCGTCGACTTTGCAGAAGCCAGGATTCCTTATTCGAATAACGTATGTAACTTGTTTGTTCAAGCCGATTAAATCGTGAAATCGGATAGTTCAAATGAATCAGGCCGCCAACCTGCCTCTCATAGAAATAATTATCATATTCATTATAGTACTCATCATAAAGATGATATATGCCGCCGCCCCAGTTAAGGCGCCTTTTTTTGTTGAGATAGGTAACCGCTACATTAAAACTGGATAAAAACTCATCCTTGGATTCAGCCGTATTAGCCAGCAGAAAATAAAATGAATTATCTCCCAGCATATCCGACAAAGCTACTTGAAAACCGCCAAGCGAACCGTAGACCGGGTCATACGATATGGCCGACTGGGCGATGTCAAAGGAATATTCGGTCTGGTAACGAATCGACGACCGAACCGATCGATTTTCCAGTTTACCCGGGCGCCAGAAAGTTTTACCGGTCGGTCGAACTCCCGCGGCGACCTCAATCGTATCCTGCAATTTGGCACGATGAATATGAAATGCAAAATCCTGATAGGCGGAAAATATCAGACTCTTACCGTCGGGCGTCACCCGTGGATCATAAGCGCCGGTCAGAAGCGTAGTGATTTTATTCAGGCTGCCATCCGGATTAAGCCGATAAATGTTGAACGCATTGTCCCGATCCGACGTAAAATAGATTCCGTCCCCGGCCACATCGGGCGAGATATCGCGCCAGTCACCGGCGGTTATCGAAGTCGGCTCCCCCCCTGTTGCCGGCATCCGATACAGATTAATAGCTCCGTTATCGCCGCTGGCACAGCGATCCGAAGCGAAATAAATATATTCATCGGCGATATCGAAAACCGGATCGATATCATAATAAAAATCATTGGTCAGACGCGACAATTCACCGTCCTGTAAATCGACCAGATAAATATCGGTCAGACCACTCGCATCAGTGCCGCTGAACAGAGCCAGGTTACCGTCCGATGAGAACCGGGGCGATGAAATTCCGGTCAAATTTTTGTATTCATATTTTTCGATTACTTTGCGATCCTGCAGGTCATAAAGATAGAGAACATCATTCTCATTTGATTTTGATGAAAAAAGTATCCGGCCTTTATTATTGGCATCGATTCCGCTTTGCAGAAGATGCAGCGATTCGAATCCGGCTGTACGACCACCCTTTATAATCGTACGAAGTTTTTCCTTTTCTCCGGCCGGCGGCATCATATAAAGACCGGAATATCCCAGCCGATTGGCCTTGAATATAATCCAATCGCCGCTCTCTTCGCCCTCTTCTATCTTAATCGGAACACCTTTAACCGAATAACCGGTGCTGGTCAACTGGATAGTCTCTTCTTTGGCCAGCCCGCGATCCGCAATCTCGGGAAAATATCTTTTTTTCATAGCATATTCCCAGTCGCGCGAAATTTCCTTTAATGATTTTCCGATGGTTATCTGAATAACATCATTAAAATTGCTTGCTTTCCACCAATTCTCAAAAAGAAGAGTCAGCTTATCGGTACCGTAATGATCGTTTATAAAACGGCAGATTGACTGACCCAGCTTGTACATTAAAAATGAGCCGGAAATAATATATAACCGCTCGATAGGATATAACCGACCGGAAAGGGTCATATCCTTCAGTATCATATCGGCTTCGCTGTCCCACCCAATCGACCAGTACTCGGCCATCCCCTCAATAAACCACAATGGCGGTATCGCCGACTGCATTATACGCTGTTTCGACATAACCGCTTCCAGTTTGGAATAGGTGAAAACATGAACTAATTCATGAATAATGACATGCCGAAAATCGGAGTATGAACCATGAAACGGTACGACCACCCGGCCCTTCAAAAACTCGGTGAAGCCACCGACCGATTCGGGCAGAAGCTGGGAAATAACATTGGTCTGCGAAAAATAATTGGGTGAACTATATATAATCAAAGGAGTTTTGCTGTATATCTCATGTTTGAATTTGGAGGCGAGATCGCGATACCCATCCTCGGCAATCCGAGCAGCCATCCGGGCAATTTCTTCTTCATCGATATAAAAGAAAAGGCGAAAATGATCGGTTTCCATCACATGCCAGTCAAAACGGGTATACTGCACCTTGTTTTGACCAAAATAGAACTGCGCCTCACTAAATCCGGGAAGAACCAGAAAAAATAAAGAAATTAGTAATAATTTAATTTTTGACGTTATTTTCAACATAACAATTAGATATAAAATATAATTTCTTCCGTCAAAAACAAACAATCCCCGTCTTTGGTTCCTAAGTCAGCCTGATTCAATTGATTGAAATCCGGCCTATCCTGTTAATATCGGCCAAATCGATGATTTGAGCCAGTCGTTTAATACAACAATTCATTGAATTATGCCTGTCTCATAGCCGCATTTGACACATTTTCCTTCTTTGAGCCCTAAAATCTCAATAAAATACCCATCTCTTCGGATCAGACATGTCTTGCAGGAAGGACAATATGTATTCGACCGGTCGGGCAGGCGGATATTGCCCAGATATACATAATCCAGCTTATCGGAGGCTATCTCATAAGCAGTCTGCAGTTTTTCCACAGGTGTGGGCGGTTGTTTCATTTTGTAGGTGGGATAATAGGCCGAAAAATGAAGTGGAATTTTCGGCGAAATAGAGACGATAAAATCGGTCAGTTTTTCGAAATCTTCCCGGTTATCGTTCAGGTTAGTTATTACCAGGTTGGTAATCTCAATTTTGACACCGGCTTCATAAAATCTTTTTATATTTGCCAAAATCGGTTCCAGCCGTCCTTTGCAGACCTTTTTATAAAATTTTGGATCCATTCCTTTTAAATCAATATTGGCGGCATCAATTAACGGCAGTAACTCCTCCAGCGGCCCTGGATTAATATAGCCATTAGTCACCAAAACATTCTTCAAATTTCTCTCTCTTATATGACGTCCGGCCTCCCTGACATATTCAAACCAAATTAACGGTTCGGTATAAGTATATGCGACACCGATAGAATTGTTTCTGTCGGCCAGATCGGCCAGATCGGATGGAGCAACATAACTGGTCGGTACTTTTGTCTGTGAGATTTCATAATTCTGGCAATTGTCGCAGTTTAAATTGCAGCCGTTGGCCCCGGTTGAAAATATTGTTGTCCCCGGATAATAATGATAGAGCGGCTTTTTTTCAATCGGATCAAAACAGGCCGAAACCAGTTCTCCAAAATTATCGGTTTTAAGCTGGCCTCCCCGATTAAATCGTGCACCGCATATCCCGACTTTGCCCTCGGTTAAAAGACAATTGGCCGGGCAAAGATCACACCTGACCTTATTATTCTCCAGTTTTGTCCAATAAGCCGCATCCCGTATCATTATTCTAAACCTGTTAAATCTTCTATATCGACTATATATTTTACGGCACCCGGCAGATTATTTTCAACCGCCATTGGCTTGATTGAATTTGAGTTCAACATTTTAGCTTCGCTTTTGGAACCGTAACCGGTTCGCACCAGAACCGATCGGCCACCCATAACCGCCGCCAGATTGACATCCGATAGTTTATCACCGACCACAAAGGAACGAATAAGATCAAGATTATGCTGGCGGCCGGCAAGCTCCGCCATTCCGGGGGCCGGTTTGCGGCAATTACACTCAATCGCATAATCATCCACTTGGCCAACTGTATAGTGCGGGCAGTAATAAATATCATCTATCGGAGCGCTATTATTATTGAAGATTTCCATCAAACGGGCATTAATCTGACGCACCGTTGTTTCATCAAAATAACCACGCGCCACACCCGATTGATTGGATAATACTATGACCTTATATCCCGCTTCGCGCGCCATGCGGACCGCCTTAAAAGAGCCAACTTCCGGCTCGATATCCTCGGGATTTTTAAGAAAATTTTTCTCCTTTATTAAGGTCCCGTCACGATCGATAAAAATTGCCCGGCCTCTATCTGCCTGCTTATTTAATATCTCGGCCATTTTTTGCAATACATCCAATGGTGCAATACGCTCGAAACAGTACTGCGCCTCTCGAAAACATTTTCTCCTGCCATGCAAAGAACATGGACGACAAGGTTCGTCCACCTGCATAATCGCATCATCCATTCCACGCGGAGAAAAGCCGAGGGTCGGATGAGTCGGTCCGAAAAGTCCGATAACCGGCGTTCCGACTGCCGATGACAGATGCATCATCGCCGAATCATTACTTAACATCACCTTCGAGCCGGCAATAACCGGGATCAGATCAATCAGATCGGTCCCAATAAAACTTTTTATTCGGTCGGTCGGGATATCGGAAAGATTATTTAAAATCTCTTTATCGTGATTTGTCAGCAAAAGAACGATATTGCCATTAAGTTCACAAGTACATTCTTTTATTATAGTCACAAATCGCTCTCTGGGCCATTGTTTGGTCTGATATGACGCCCCCGGCGCTATAGCTATAACCGGTCTGTTATTTTCGAATTTAAACGATGGCCGGTTTAGCCGGTGAAGATTCAGAACCGGACGAGTGGCGAATATTTTCCCGCCGGATCTTTTAACCGCCACATTATACAAATCGATTGTATGAGGCGGTGAAGGATTGATCTTCTTGAAATGCACGGCGGACAATCTCTCCCACCTTCTTTTGGGATAGCACACTTTATTTGGTGCGGATATATGCATACCAAGATAAAATGACCGCAGCGAGCCGTGTAAATCGATAACTGTATCGAATTGTTCCTGATCCAGGTATTCGGCCATTCGAAAAAGCTGTCTAAAAGAGGCCTGAGGCGGCAGTTCCAGAACCTCGTCTACGCCATCAAAATTTTTCGCCAGGTCTACCAGATCCCTGCGGGTAAGCAGATATATTTTTGCCTCAGGGAAAGATATCTTAAGATTTAGAAGCGGCGCCGATGTCAGAATCAGATCGCCGATTGCGCTTAATCTGATTACCAGTATTTTTTTCATCTTCTCACCTGAAATAGAAGATACCAATAATACCTATAATCAAGCAATAGATACCGAAATATTTAAAACGGCCCTTTCGGATAAAATCCAACAGCAGATAGACAGCCAGAAGCCCCGATAAAAACGAAACCAGCCCCCCTATAATATAATGCAGAGTATAGGTACTGTCTATCGCCATAATATCCTTTACTTTGAAAACAATTGCTCCGGTTATCGCCGGGATTGAAAGCAAAAACGAAAACTCCGCCGCTTCGATCGGTTTAACACCGATCAGCAATCCGGCCGAGATTGTCGTCCCGGAGCGGGATATCCCGGGGAAAATAGCCATCGCCTGGCCGACTCCGATAATAATCGCATTTAGCCGACTAATATTAGCCACGCCCGGTTTGACCAGCGCGGTCGACAGAAGAATCAGGCCGGTAACAATCAGCATCAGTGAAGTCAATAAGGGCGAACCAAAAGCATCTTCGATAATGTTCTCCAGAAAGACACCAACCAATACCGCCGGTATAGTGCCCAGTATTAAATACAATATCATCTTTCTTTCGATTGACATGGACTTATCAAAAACAGCCCGGACTAATCCGATTATCCGGGTACGGAAAAAAATCAGAACCGACATCAGTGTCCCGAAATGAACGACCAGTTCGAAAACCAAACCGGGCATCTGAACACCGAGTATATTCTCCGAGAGAACCAGGTGCCCCGATGATGAAATGGGCAGAAACTCGGTTAATCCCTGAACGAGGCCGAGCAATATGGCATCCAGTAAATCCATTTAAAAACTCCGGCTATGCCGGAGCTGATTTCCTTTCTTATTTTGAACCAAATATATTATCTGAAAATAAATATCTCTACATTAAAATGTTAATAATTCCGCACCCAAAAAGAGACCGCTGTTGCCGTCAAGCTGAAATTCGCCATAAAGATTTATATATGATGTCAATTCGTACTTGGCGCCGGCATTAAGACCGATCCGATAATTGGATTCCGCCTCCCGCGCAACACCCTGCCACTTGCTTCTTTCCAATCTAAGATTGATTCGGCTATATGGTATCAGGCGATGTCCCGAATTCAGACGATAAGGAATCGAACCGATCATATTGATCCCCAACTCCAATAATGAAGCATATTCATAACTAACATGTTCCAAAAAAGCGCCGACCGCCAGATCGCAGGGATAATTGCGCATTTTATCGTAATAGTCCATAAATTTATATTTTAAATCAAAACCGAGCAGAATCTCAGGATTTGTCCCGGCGCCATCAAGATCGGAAAATCCAAATTTAATGCGACCTTCGGTATAGTCTGAGAAACCATAAGTAACCGCCCCGAAAATAACAGCTGCATCCTCACCGTAACCGGCATATATGCCGGTATATCCCAGACCAAAACCACAGGCATCGGCGGTTGTCAAATTTCCGGTTGCCAGCAGCATGATCTGCTCATCGCCAATAGATAAAAG
>CAZJLX010000024.1:0-13056 GCA_964546545.1 uncultured Ignavibacteriaceae bacterium
AGGTGTTTTCACCTCGATTGATTCGGCGGTGATTCTATAGGATGAAAATGAAAGAAATAACAATAAACAATAATCAGGGCCGGACCCCGTTGGAAAACGGGGGGGCCTTGCCGAAAGGTAAGGAGGAGATGATACTATGATGGCATCATTGTTCTCAGGTGTGTCGGGTTTAACCAACAATCTGACCAAAATGAACGTGATCGGTAACAACATTGCCAATGTCAACACTATCGGTTTTAAAACCGGGCGTGTCACTTTTCGTGAGGCGCTGGTGCAGACCTACAAATCGGCCGGTCGTCCCTCGTCGATAACGGGCGGAACAAATCCGATTCAGTTGGGGCTGGGTATGCAGGTGTCAACGATTGACAATCTTTTCCAGCAGGGTGGTCTGGAGACTACCGGGCAAATAACCGATCTTGCGATTCAGGGACAGGGCTTTTTTATCCTGTCGGATGATGCAGGTGCCCGCTATTATACACGGGCCGGTTCATTCGGTTTTGACGCCAACTCAACGCTGGTCGATCCCTCAACAGGCATGTTTGTCCAGGGTAAATTAGCGGACAGTGCCGGTAATATACCATCCACCGCGGTGGTCGATAATATCGTTATGCCGTTTGGTCAGCAGGATCCCGCCGTGGCGACATCGATGATTGTTTTAAGTAATAACTTAAATTCTGTTGCTACCGACTCCGAGGCGACTCTTGTCTCGGCCGGTGATTCAGGAATCAGTTTTGTTTCCGGTTATGCCATTGATGGGGCCGGGGGAACACATGTTCTGACAATTACCGGTGATCAGGCGACGCAGTCTTCCTTTACCGGCTCAAACGTTGCCGATGACGGCACAGGTAATCCGGGCGTAACGTTGGCCGGAAATATGTCACTGGGAAGTCTGGGAGTTACTGATGCTTCCGCTTTTTCGCTGTCGGTAGATAATGGTTCTATTATCGATACGGTCAATGGTTTGACAGTCAATTCTACAGTCAACGATTTGATTACACAAATAAATCAGATTCACGGAATAACGGCTGAATTGATCGGCGGTCAAATTCGTGTTTCGCGCGACCGAGCCGGATCGGGAATTGATTATAATATCACTTCGTCCGTTTCCTCGGTAACCCTTGACGGCAATGGCGTTGCCACAGCTGGCAACATTATTGGTGTAATTTTCGGGGTCCCCGATTCAGGCACATTTTTGGCCAATAATGGGACAAATCATACTTTTAATGTCAACAATGTTTTTACACCAACCGGTGCCTCCGCTCTTCCGGCTAAAGCTCTGGATGTTATCGTCGACGAAACAACCGGTTTGGCGACGGGAATTAAAGGACTTGGCGGCGGAGGTGTGACAATAAGTACGCTGAACGGTTTGTCAAGCGGTCCGAGCGGGACAGCCATAGTCAATATTACGACTAAAGACACAACCCATGCGACTTCGATTACCGTTTATGATTCGCAGGGGGGCAAGCATTCGATGACTGTTGAATTTCGTAAAACACTCGATCCCAACCGCTGGGATTGGACGGCCACATTGGGCGGCAATGAACTTATAACGGGCGGTGGTTCCGGGGAGGTTCGCTTTAACAGCGACGGTTCAATGCTGTCGTTTACTTATGATGGCGGAGCTTCTTCTCTGACCTTTAATCCGAACAATGGCGCGGCCAATGTCAGTATTGGTATCGATGCCGGGACGGTCGGTGATTTTAACGGTTTGACCGGGTTCGCCTCGTCGCATACGGCCAACATTATCAATCAGAATGGCCACAGCGTCGGTATTCTCGATAAATTGTCAATCGATAAGGCCGGTAATATGATCGGCATTTTCACCAATGGTGTCAGTCGTGTTTTGGCCCAGATTATTCTGGCTGATTTTAATAATCAGGCCGGTCTTTTAAAAGCCGGGCAATCATTGTACCAGGCTTCGGCCAACTCCGGTGACGCAATTACAGGTGTGGCGGGTGAGACTATCTCCGCCAATATTTCATCCGGCGCTCTCGAGGCTTCATCAGTTGATATTGCTTCGGAGTTTACGAGTATGATCACCGCGCAGAGAGGATTTCAGGCCAATGCCCGGATTATTACCACCTCTGATGATATGCTCGATGAGCTGGTTAATCTTAAAAGGTAATAAGCAGGTCGTATGATACGAGTAACGAAATTGAATAATGAAGAGATCGTGATAAACAACGACCTGATAGAGTTTGTTGAATCGATTCCCGAAACCATAATTTCTCTTACCGACGGTAAGAAGATTATGGTTAAGGAAAGCCCTGATGAGATAATCAAGAGGGTGGCTGCTTTTCACCGCATGGCCTATCGGATGGATTATTCGGAACAGGCGGCGTTAAAGGAGAGAAAGGAGTAGATTATGGCTGACGATAAGCCGGAAAAGGATGTGACCAAAGCCGAAAACGCGGCGGAGTCTCCCCCCATTAAGAAAAAGTCAATGTCTTTTATTATTTATATCGTTATCGCTCTGGTTATGGCCGGTGGAGGATATTTTGCCGGAACCAGTCTGAGCGGAGGTTCATCCGAAGGGGATGAAAAAACGGAAGCGCATGATAAAAAGACGGATACCGGTAAAGAGAATGACAAACCGATCCATTCCGAGGTTTTTATGATGGAGGATGTCATCGTTAATCCGGCCGGAACCGGTGGAACCAGGTTCCTTTCGGTTTCAATCGGTTTTGAGATCAGTTCCAAAGAGCTGGCAGAGGAATTTGAAAATCGCGAACCGCTTATCAAAGATGCGCTCCTGACGATTCTCGGTTCAAAAACAATCGAGCAACTTTCTGATGCCAAAGAAAAGGAAATAACGCGGTATCAGATTAAAAAACGGGTAGAAAAACTAATGCAAACCGAGGATATAATGGCGGTCTATTTCACCGACTTTATTCTTCAGTAATCAGTGGAGTATTTAAGTGGCCAAGATTCTGTCACAGGATGAAATCGATGCCCTGCTAACAACCGTATCCGGGGGACAGCAGGAGGAGGATGCTTCTTCCTCGATGCCGTCAATCCAGGAAAAATCGGTCGTAACATACGATTTTAAGCATCCCAATCGGGTTTCAAAAGATCAGGTCAGGACGCTGGAAAATATGCACGATAACTTTTCAGGGCATATCAGTTCGACCTTATCGGCGATGTTGCGAACGATGGTTGATGTCGATCTGGTTTCGGTCGATCAGATTAATTACTCAGAATACATCATGTCGCTTGTGACGCCATCATGTACTTATACCTTCTCAGCCGAACCGCTGGATGGGTTGTGTATTGTCGACTTTAATCCGACTCTGACGTTTGGTTTTATTGATCGGGTATTCGGAGGCGGCGAGAAACTTCTGGAGATTGAACGGGAGCTAACCGGTATTGAAAAGGCGGTAATGTCTCGTATTGCCAAGCGATTGTTTGCCGACCTGGAAAAATCCTGGAAAAATATCGTTTCAATCAATATCGAACAAAAATCGTTTGAAACCAATCCGCAGTTTATTCAGATCATTCCGGCGGGTGAAACAGTGATTGTGGTGTCGATCCAGATGAAGCTGTTTAAGACGACGGGACTGCTTACAATCTGTTATCCGTACGTTTCGCTTGAACCGGTGCTGACTAAACTTTCGGCACAAAATTGGATTGATGCGACCAAAAAAAGAAATTTGGAGGGCACGGCCGAATTGAATAATAAAAATATTCAGTCGGTTGATGTTGATGTCGCCCTGACCCTGGCCAATACCCGTCTTAAAACGCATGATTTTCTGGCTCTGAAAATCGGCGACGTTATTGCAACGGAGACATCGATTAATGCTCCGGCCGAGCTGTCGGTAGCCGGACAAAATAAATTTATCTGTCGCCCCGGTCTGTTTGGTAAAAAACGCGCCGGGCAGGTTATTGACCTTCATCCTTCGCTGCAAGAGGATTAAGAGGAGATATAGGATATGGATGAAAATAATGAAATAGAACAGGAGTTGTCCGAGGGACAGGAAAATTCGCCCTCGACACCGGTAGATGAAGCGGCGGAGAATCCGGAGGTCGCGGCAGATGCGGAAAGTCTTCCCGATACACCTGACGGATCGGCTTTGGAAAGTGAAACTCCCGAGTCGTCGGAAAATGTCGAGGCCGGTGATTCCGAGTCGCCCATAATCGATGACAAACCTGATGACGGTATCGTTGAGCCGCTGGCTCAAGAAGATATCGATAAGGCCCTGAAACAATCGGCTCAGGTTACCGATAAATTCGGGCCGGGCGGTGCGGATAGTGATAAGGGTCCGGCGGTCAGACATGCCGATTTTCAGCAATTGTCGTCATCGGCCGATACAGGCGAAACAAAAAATATTGAATTATTGATGGATGTCGATCTGCCGGTATCAATTGAATTGGGTCGAACCAAAATGAGAATATCGGATATTCTTAATCTGGCGCCCGGTTCGATTGTCGAACTGGATAAATTGGTCGGAGAACCAGTCGATTTGCTTGTCAATCGGAAATGTGTCGCACGGGGTGAGGTTGTCGTGGTCGAAGAGTCTTTCGGCTTGCGGATTACACAACTGGTTTCACCCGAAGAAAGACTCAGGAATTTGCAATGAGTCTCAGAAACAAAAAAACATTGATGGTAATATTGATTATTATCATTGTCTCCACCGCCTTCATAATGTCAAAATTTAAGGGGGCCGAAGCCAATAATGGTTTTGTCCCGGCCAAAAATAATACATCGGAACAGCAGCTCTCCGAAAATGACAAGCCGATAGATCCCTTTTTAAATAAGGCGAATGATTCGGTGGCGATGTCGCTTTTTAAATTAGTCGGTGCCCTGTTGCTGGTGGTTATTGGCATTTACGGTTTTATATATGTTCTTAAAAGAATGATGGGACAAAAACTTTCGGGTAATCGGGGTCATAGTCTTATCGAGGTAATCGAAACCTCATTTATCGCCCAGAAAAAATCGGTCTCACTGATTCGTTTTGCCGATCGCTCGGTTTTGGTCGGAGTCTCCGACGGAGGTATAAATGTTCTCGCCGAATTATCACCTGATGAGACAAATCGAATTTTAAAAGAAAATATTGTGGAGAAACCGTCTTTAGGTTTCAAGGGAATTTTAAGGGATGCCGGTGTCAGGCTTTCCGGATTTAATATGAGAGGAACCAAAGGAATAAAAGAAACAGTGATTTCGGGTAAAAATAAAAGCCCGCAAACGGCTTAAATCGTTTGCCGAGCAGGATGCTCATTTAATAGGATTTTATTGATTCATAGGATGGATATGAAAAAACTTTGCCTTATCTCTATTTTTGTACTTCTTCTGGTCTTTATTATTTCGGCCGGAGTTCAGGCTCAATCAATACCCAAAGTATCGGTGGAGTTGGGTGATTCAACCTCGCCTAAGGATCTTTCGACGACCTTACAGATAATTCTGATGCTGACCGTATTGACTCTGGCACCCTCCATTATTCTGATGGTTACTTCATTTATCCGGCTGACAGTGGTTCTTGGTTTTCTCAGGCAGGCGATAGGAACCCAACAACTTCCGCCCAACCAGTTGTTGGTTTCATTGGCTTTAATTTTGACCTTTTTTATTATCAGTCCGATTGCCAATCAGGCCTATACCGACGGATTAAAACCATATTTGGATGAAGAAATATCATTCGATACCGCATTCGATCGCGGGGTCGAACCATTCCGCGAGTTTATGTTAGCCCAGACAAGAGAGAAGGATCTGGCGCTTTTTGTTAATATGTCAGGTATGGAACAACCGGAAACATCCCAGGATATACCGCTTCATATTCTCATTCCCGGCTTTGTCATATCGGAACTTCGGACCGGATTTCAGATTGCCTTTTTAATATTCGTGCCATTTCTGGTAATCGATATGATTGTCGCTTCGGTTCTGATGTCGATGGGTATGATGATGCTGCCGCCTATTATTGTCGCTCTGCCGTTTAAAATACTTTTATTCGTTCTGGTTGATGGCTGGTATTTACTGGTCAAATCATTAATCGGTTCATTTTATTAGCGAGGCGTTTTATGACTCCGGAATTAGCTGTATCTATTGGCCGCGAAGCGGTGATGGTTATGCTTTTGGTCTCGGCTCCAATCCTGATATCGGGATTAGTAATCGGTCTTTCGATATCGATTCTTCAGGCCATCACGCAGGTGCATGAAATGACGCTGACCTTTATTCCCAAGATTGTCATTGTGGCCCTGGCTTTGCTTGTTTTTCTACCCTGGATTGTGAACAAAATTACCGATTTTACTATCAGTCTATTTGCGGTGATCGAAACCTTATGATTGCGGCGTTTGAAAAGATTTCCAGCGAAGCCGGAAAAGCCTTCCCTGTCGGCTCTTATCTGACATGTTTCGCAAATGCGTAACATGTATCCTATCTATAACTTACAGTAAATAAATAAACCGAATCAGACTGGCATAAAGTTTGATTAAAGGGTTGACGAGTAACCCGTACTGTAGGTTTTAGAAATGTTTGAGTTTGTAAATTACAGCGCCGATAAAATTCAACTCTTTTTGCTAATATCATTCCGGGCAGCCGGCCTGTTTATTACAGCTCCGGTTATAGGTCATCAATATATTCCCCGGACGGTTAAAGCGACGCTGGCGATTACTCTGGCTCTGTTTTTGGTGCCGGTTGTTTCCAAAGCGCCATTTCCGGTCGTGGATTCAATCTGGCTGTTAGCCGGATTGGCCGCCAAAGAGATGCTGGTCGGTTTTATTATCGGACTTTTTTTCGCACTTCTGTTTCTTGCCGTAAAAATGGGTGGCTCGATCATCGGTTATCAAATCGGGTTGATTATTGCATCGGTTCTCGATCCGGAAGCTAATTCGCAGGTATCGCTGGTGGGTGAATTCTGGAATGTTCTGGCTCTGCTGATTTTTATAGCGCTGGACGGTCATCATGCGATAATCAGCGCCTTTTCGGACAGTTATGCACTGGTTCCGGTCGGGGTGTTCAATTTTGCCGGTAATGCCGGCGATTTGATAATAAAATTCACTGCCTACTCTTTTGTAATTGCCATCAAAGTGGCCGCTCCGATAATGATAACACTTTTTTTAACGACCGTATCGCTCGGTGTTCTGGCCCGAACCGTCCCGCAGATGAATATTTTTATCGTCGGTCTGCCGCTTAAGATCGGTATCGGATTTCTGGCGATGGCAATCACTCTCCCGCTTTTCCGTTACATGATTGAAAAATTGACATATTCGCTCGACAGCGGCATTGCGAGTATCCTTCACAGTATCGGGACAACATAGGAAAACAGGATGGCTGAAGAACAATTTCAGGAACGAACCGAAAAAGCGACTCCCCGCCGACGTCAGAAGGCGAAAGAGGAGGGGAAAGTTGCGCGGTCGAACGATCTGAACTCAGCTGTCATTCTTTGTCTTGGAATCGCCACGCTTTATTTCATGGGACCGACACTGGTTGACCAGTTACTCCAGTTTATGGCGTTTATGTTCAGCGAAGCACCGAACATGACGATCAGCCGGGACACCATTGTTGCCTTTTTCTCCGAGAGAGTATTATCATTCTTTTTTATATTGGCGCCAATCCTGGTAGTCCTCGCAGTTATTGCCTACTGTGTTAATATTCTGCAGATCGGCATAATCTTTACCAGCAAGCCAATTGAACCCAAACTTGATAAATTAAATATTGTCAGCGGTTTTAAACGTCTGATTTCGGTCCGCTCACTGTTCGATTTGGTTCGCGACTGTATCAAAGTAATTCTGGTCGGTGTTGTCGGATATCTTTCCATCTCTTCGCAGTTTGATACTTTCCTGACCCTGTCCGACAAGCCGATCGCCGTGTTTGCCGGGACACTGGGAAAGATGGCGCTGCGAACTTCGCTGCATATCGGTATGGTCATGCTGGTTCTGGCTCTGATCGATTACGCCTACCAGAAATATGATTTCGAAAAGTCGATCCGGATGACCAAGCAGGAAATTAAGGAAGAGAATAAAGATACCGAAGGCTCTCCGCAGACTCGCGCAAGAATCAGGCGAATACAGCGGGAAATGTCTCAACGACGCATGATGCGTGAGATTCCTAAGGCCGATGTGGTCGTAACCAACCCGACCCACATAGCGGTTGCCCTGAAATATAATAAGTCAGAGATGGACGCTCCGATGGTGGTGGCCAAGGGTGAACGATTGATCGCCGAGAAAATCAAGGAAATCGCCGAGCACAACCAGGTTCCGATTATCGAAAATAAGCCATTGGCGCGCGCCCTGTTTAAAATTTGTGATATCGGTTCTTATGTGCCGTCGCATCTGTATCGAGCGGTCGCCGAAGTTCTCGCTTATGTCTATCGCATGAAAGGGGAGAAGGTCTAGGTTATGGACGCTGAAAAAAATTCAGTATTAACCTCAATTGTAAACCGCTCGGATATATTGCTTGCTTTTGCGGTTATAGCCATCATCGGGGTTCTGGTTATTCCAATACCTCCGGGGCTTCTCGACTTTGCGCTCGCCTTTAATATTACATTCTCGCTGGTTATTCTGCTGTCGACCCTGTATATCAAAAGGCCGCTTGACCTGTCGGTTTTCCCCGGTATGCTTTTGATTGTTACTCTTTTGCGACTGGCGCTGAACGTGGCTTCGACGCGACTGATTCTCGGCACCGGTTATGCCGGTGAGGTCATTAATTCATTCGGCTCATTTGTTGTTAAGGGCAACTATGTGGTCGGATTTATCATTTTTGTCATTCTGGTCATCATTCAATTTGTGGTTATTACGAAGGGCGCCGGAAGAATTTCCGAGGTTGCCGCCAGATTCACTCTTGATGCCATGCCCGGCAAACAGATGGCTATCGACGCCGATCTGAACGCTGGTTTGATAAATGACGAGGAGGCCAAACAACGTCGCGAAGATGTTGGCCGTGAGGCAGATTTTTACGGGGCGATGGATGGTGCCTCCAAATTTGTCCGGGGCGACGCTATTGCCGGCATTTTAATCACCATGATCAATATTATCGGCGGTTTCGTCATCGGTATCCTGATGCAGGATATGTCAGTTTCGGAAG
Organism: uncultured Ignavibacteriaceae bacterium; assembly: GCA_964546545.1. GTDB lineage: Bacteria > Zixibacteria > MSB-5A5 > GN15 > PGXB01 > CAZJLX01. The sequence continues at coordinate 9,014 of CAZJLX010000024.1, forward strand.
CGCTGCGAAAATATTCGCTGCTGTCGGTCGGTGACGGACTGGTTACCCAGATACCGGCTTTGATTGTCTCAACCGCGGCCGGCATTATTGTCACCCGCTCCGCCTCAACCAACAATATGGGGTCCGATTTGACCCGTCAGTTGATTCGTCAACCGCGGGCAATCATGATTGCTGCTGTGATATTAGTGATTTTTGGTATTGTTCCCGGGATGCCGACCCTGCCATTTGTGATGCTGGGTCTGGCGGTGGGAACGGTTGGCTATTTGACCAACGAAAGTATTAAAAAGAAAGATCGCGACGATAAAAATAAAAAGATGAAAAAAGAGCAGATGCCGCCGCCGGAGCGAACCGAAGATCTGTTAAAAGTTGATAATCTCGAAGTTGAAATCGGATATGGTCTGATTCCACTGGTCGATGCCAATCAGGGTGGTGACCTGCTTGATCGGGTTTCGGCGATTCGTCGCCAACTTGCGACCGATCTGGGGATTATTGTTCCGCCGATCAGAATCCGCGACAATGTTCAGCTTAATCCAAATCAGTATCGTGTAAATGTGAAAGGTATTGAGATTGCCTCCTACGAGCTGATGCTGGATCATCTTCTGGCTATTAATCCCGGATATGTCACTGATGAGATAAACGGCTTTGCGGTGAAGGAGCCGGCTTTTAAGCTTTCGGCCGTATGGATCATACCTCATTTGAAAGAGGCGGCTGAAGCAAAAGGGTATACGATTGTGGAGCCTACCGCAGTGGTGGCGACACATCTGACCGAAATTATCCGCTCTTATGCGGCCGAATTATTGACCCGCCAGGATGTCAAACGACTGGTTGATGCTCTTAAAGAGGATTATCCATCGCTGGTCGTTGACATCGTCCCGGAAGTGGTTCCGCTGTCGATAATACAAAAGGTTCTACAGTCGCTTTTATCCGAGCGTATTTCGGTCCGCGATTTGCCGTCCATTATGGAAACAATAACCGATTATTACCCGGCCACGAAAGAAGCCGATGTGCTGGCCGAATATGTTCGGATGTCGCTGAAGCGCCAGATTACCGACAAATACAAAGAGAAAAATAAAATCCATTGCTTTACCATAGATCCCGGTATCGAGCAGATGTTGACCGATGCCGTACAAAATACAAAACAGGGATTGATGCTGGTTATTCAACCGGCCGATTCGGAACGTCTTCTGGCCGCGATTAAACCGCTGGTAGAAAAATCGGAGGCTGAGGGGCACAATCCGATATGTCTTTGCTCGCCCAATATTCGCCTTTCGCTAAAACGTTTGACTGAATCGTCATATCCCGCCCTGACCGTTCTCTCATACAATGAGATCGCCGGTAATATTGAAGTCAGCTCAATCGGAACAGTGAGTTTTGAAAATGATAATTAAATCTTACACAGCGCCGACAATTGCCGGAGCCCTGAAAAAAATCCGTGAGGAATTTGGGGGTGATGCAATTGTCCTCAATACGCGAAATTGCCCGGTCGTGGAATCGCTTACGACCGGTCATCGAATCGAAGTGACCGCCTGCATCGATGAAATTGCGGCGGGTCCGAACCTGTTGAAAAATAAAAACAACAATCAGGAAAGCGGGCTAATTGGGGTGAATCGACAAGCACCAAAGATTATGGTTCATGATAGAGTTAATCTAAACCCGAATGTCAGCAAGCCGGTCACCGGACCGGAGGTCGAATCCGGATCCGAATTTAAGCCGCAAATAAACGATATATATCATCGCCTGCTAAATAGTGATCTGCCTGATCACTATGCCGTTGATTTTTGCCGGGAGCTTCGCCTTTTGTCAGGATCGGATCACAATATTCTCAATACGGCACTGGATAAACTGACCGAGAAAGTCGCCAATGTGCTATCGCTCGGAACCGAAATTCGCCCCGGAATTAAAATCGCCTTTGTCGGCTCTTTCGGTACCGATAAGGGCGCTGTTATAGCCCAAATGGCGACCCAAATATCGACTCAATTAAAATTGCCGACGCAATTATTATCTCTGGATAATATTTTTGTCCCGGATAGAGAAGCGAATACCGAATCGGATGTAGATGATCAAGTCATTCAATTGATCGATACCCCCAATCTTGATAATAATGAGCAAAATCAAAATGAGATCCTGAATAAACTGAATGACCTTCGGGTCAACCAGCTTATTATGGTTTTTTCAGTCCGCGCCAGAACCGGCGACCTGATCGATGAGCTACCGATTTATGATCTTTTCAATCCGTCATACCTGATTGCGACCGATCTTGGTAAAACAAGTCGTTGGGGCGGAATCATAACTATGACCGATTTTCTGAACTGCCCGCTGGCGTTTATCTCGGAATCAAGGAATGCGGAAGAAACCGATAATGTTTTGATTGCGCCTGATCCGGCCACTGTCGCCGCGACTTTGCTGAGAATTGAGGAGGGCAGCGAAAATGACTGATTATTTGAACTCGAAAAAGAGCCGCCTTGTTGACAGCGACGGACCGATGAAAATTATATCTATTCTTTCCGGCAAAGGTGGTGTCGGTAAATCGATTATTACCTATAATCTGGGTGTCGCCCTGAGCCTCGAAAATTATCGAACACTGATGATTGATGCCGATTTTCTGTTTGGCAATCTTCATCTTTTGGCCAATACCACCGCAGAATTATCGCTCAGTAATAAATATGACAATATACTCAGATTGGATCAGGCCGTTATCGGTCTGGCTCCTGATCTTGATCTGGTCGTATCGCTTACCGATCAAAATAACAATCATGATTTGGATAATACCGGGTTGGTCGATTTTATCCGACGCCTGCGGACGATAGCCGCGAATTATGATTACATATTAATCGATACTCCGACCGGTGACATCGGAATAATCTCGTCATGTGCCTCCTTTTCTGATCATAATTTGATTGTTGTAAATCCGGAACTGACCGCTATTTCCGACGGATATGGATTATTTAAGTATCTGACCAAAGCCAATAAATCTTCAAATCATTCGCTTTTTGTAAATCGCTCCAATTCCGGCACCGATTCTGAATACATCTATGAGAAGTTTGTCTTACTCGCCGACCGATTTCTGGGGCAGGCCATAAGCTCAGCCGGATATCTTCTTGAGGATGAAGCGGTTGCGGAGTCGGTTAGGAGACAGAAGTCGCTGTTTGCCATAGACGGGGCAACCGGAGCGACTGAGCAAATTATGAAATTGAGCAAATATATTACAGATAATAAGCGGCGGAGATTGTCAGATTTCGTCGAGGACAACCCGGAAACAATAAACTCAGAGCCAGAACTGGCCGATATAAAGGAATAGCAGCCAAATGATTAGCGCACAAAAAGAAAAAACAAAGAAGGCTAGTAAAAAGACGACAATTACCGGAAGAATACCGATTAGTGAGGCCGAAAAGGCAACAAGAAAAAGCCGGAAAAATGCTGCGAATGTTCTTGACTGGTACCGCTATCAACGACATGGAAGTCCGGATACTCGAGCTCGTTTGCTAAAGCAGTATTTACCACTGGTTCGTAACGTGGCCGGTCGGATGGCAATTGGTTTTCCGCGTTCAGTGGAACTATCCGATCTGGTTAACACGGGAGTTATTGGTTTGGTCGAGGCGTTCAGTCATTTTGATCCCGATCGAGGTGTCAAATTCGAAACTTACGCCGTCCCTCGTATCCGCGGTGCGATTCTCGATGAATTACGCGCTCTGGATTGGGTTCCTCGTTCTACGCGTGCCCGCTCACGAGAGATTGATCGTGCCCTGACCGCTCTTGAGAACCAGCACGGCCGTCCGCCAACGGATGCCGAATTAGCAAAAAAACTTGGGTATACGGTAAATGAACTGCTGTATGCGATGGGTGATGTCTGTGGTTCTTCGGTTCTTTCGCTTGATGAAGCGGTTTACAAGGAAGATGATTCTCATCAGGTACCGCGAATCGAAACGGTTTCCGATAAGAATCAAAATTCCGCTCTCGGTGATCTTGAGAAAAGCGAATTACGTGCTTTCCTGGTGACGGCCATTGAGCGTCTGACGGAACAAGAGAAACTGGTCATTGCGCTT
>CAZJLX010000025.1:0-571 GCA_964546545.1 uncultured Ignavibacteriaceae bacterium
TGATGTACAATTCCAATCTAATTGAAATCGCAAGGGCATTTACGCGGCATAATCATGCAGACAGCCTTTCTATCAATCAATTCGGAGATACGGTTTTAATACCGCGTATGGCTGGATACTTCAAGCTTGTTTTCCCTGATACGACTTCACGCAATGATTTGTATGACAGCCTCATAAAACTCGATACTCTTTCACATATTATGAAAAATGGGGGTATAAAGGCATGTACGACAATGATTCCAAATGACCCCCTATATGAACCATGGCAATGGAATTTAAAGCACGATTCAATCCATGGCATTGATGCAGGCGGTGCCTGGGAGTACACAACCGGCGATAGTAATATTGTTATCGGTATTATTGATCCGGATGGAATTAGAGGCGACCATACCGACCTTTATCCTCGCGTCATTGGTGACAGTTATTACGACGGCTCGCACGGTACCACGGTTGCAGGCATAGCGGCCGCCAACAGTAACAATGACAATCTTATGGCCGATGTATGCTGGAAGGGCAATATATACTCAGGTTATATCGGCAGAAAAGCTTCCGGAAATTAGACTTAATCAAT
>CAZJLX010000025.1:581-12920 GCA_964546545.1 uncultured Ignavibacteriaceae bacterium
TTATATCGGAACAGGGGGTGCCGAAGAAACGTTTTATGCCACCCTTTACGCTATAAATAATGGGGCGGTCGCATTAAATAACAGTTGGGAAAACATTCCCCCGGATGAATATAGACTGGATGATCGCAAGATAATGGCTTATGCCTACAAAATGAACAGGGTCGTCGTTTGTGCCAAAGGAAATGATACTTGCGGCACCATTGATATCATCCGTAATAGCCTTGATGAAAAAAGTCCGCCCTGATCTTCCCAATGCAACTCTTTTCAGTATCCTGACTGAAAATACCTATGACGAATCCACCGGCGATGAATTCAACGAATTCTTTGGCTATGGGATTGCCAATGCCAGAGAAGCTGTCGCGGGAGTGAAAAATCTGTTTTGCGACGATATTTACGGCGACATAAACTGCGATTGTTATGTTAATAACGGTGATATTAAATATTTGACAAACTGGTTATATCATGGCGGTCCCACTCCATTTGTCGACAGTACTATAATAGACGTAAACGGTGATTGTGATATAAATGCTTTCGATATTACGTATCTCATCGCCTATGTTTTCCTCGGCGGTCCGGAACCTGTTGAAGGTTGCAGTAGTCCTGATGCAGGCAGCATGGCAATTTCTCTGCAAAATCACCCCAATCCGTTTAATGCGTCGACAATCATTGAATTTGATCTTCCCGCCGCTTCAGATTGGAATCTGGAAATTTATAACATCCTCGGTCAAAAGGTAACTGAATATACAGGGCATAACGATGCCATACCGGTCAAGATTGAATGGGAAGGTAAAAACATTGCCTCAGGCGTATATTTCTACAAAATAGAAGCGGGAGAATATATCAATACAAAAAAGATGATTTTGCTGAAATAAATTATAATGTTATTCGTATCAAAGGGCAGGCTGCGGCCTGTCCTTTTTTATTGTTTCCCGATCGGCGTATCGCTCGTCTGGAATGGATAATAAAATGGTTCGATAAATATCTGAAATAGCCAGAGAAAAAAACTTAATCAATAACCCTGTTCAACCAGAAACAGCTCGGCCTCTCTCAAGGTCTTAAATACGCGGGTCGAATTTTCACCCTGCCCGGCCTTGATTATTTTCTTTAATTGATTAAGTGTCACCGGATTGTCAATAACATAGGCGATCCACCTGGCCCCATGATCCCGACACCAAATAATATGTTTACCGATTATTTCGGCAATTTCAGGATAGGATGATTTCCAATTGGTCAGAATCGATAATTTGGCCCATCCGTTTTCTTTGGTTGATAACAATGGTTTGGCCATCTCCCGATATTCGCTGGTATATTCCTGAGCCGTTTCAATATTCCAGATACCGTAAATTTTGGCAATCATTAATCGACGTTTTTCAATAACTTCGATATTGTAATGCATACTGAGAATCATAACAATAGTCCACTTCTATTTAAATTCAATAGATTTAAGTTGTTTGCCCCCGATTGGACGGATACAAAAATATCCGCCTTAATCTTTAATAACCAACATCTCGTAAAAAGTCTTCTGCTTCCTTTAACGTCTTAAACAACTTTGTATGTTGTTCGGCATCGCCGCTTTTTATCATCCGCTTTAACTGAGATCTGGTCGTTGGATTTTCAATAACATAAACCGAATACTCAGCTTTATTCTCAACGCACCATCGCATATGATCACCGATAATATCAATAATCTCCGGGTAAGACGATTTCCAATTAGTCAGATTGGTAAGTTTCGCCCATTTATCATTAAGCAACGGTTTCACCGTTGACATATATTCTTTATGATATTCCTGTGCCGTCTCCGGTTTCCATATACCATAAATTTTTGCCGTGGCAATTTTACGTTCCTCATCCACTTCAATATTATAGTGCATACTTAAGATCATTTTTTCTCCGATATTTAACATGAAGCCAGTACCATTTTAACAAAATTCATTTCGATTTGTTCACCGAATTCATCGGTTTTCAATCGTTCCGATTCAAATATCCACTATCTCCTAATTACAATTTAATATTGTCCGGCGGTATTAAATACTGCCCGGGTCAACCAGTTACGCGATCCCCTCTATCATGCGAACCGGGGTATCCGAACTTTTGACAGTTTAGGCAAAAGGCGAAAATTGGGTGTCACCTAAGCGACATGGTTATAATAACATGTTAAAATAAATTGTCAAACCCTTTTTTCTGAGGTTTATCAATCAGGGATAAAATAAAAGATGCCGCCGTTGCCGGCGACATCCTTCTGGGAGGGACTATGTGTAAGGCACTATATTATACGACATTTTTTTTAAAACGCATCAAAAAAAATTACTTTTTTTAAATATTTTTTAATATTTCTTTAATCTTGCTCTTTCAATCAATGGTTTTTGTGGCAAATTTTATATATCGTGTATAAAAAATTACGAAATTTTATAAAAAACCAGGCGTCAAATAGATTAATCTCTAGCTTTAGCTCTTCCTCATCCTTCTATTGATTGATAATCCAGTCCCCACAAAAATTAAGATAGTTCCCAGCCAGAGAAGATTTATCCCCGGTTTGCTGGTCACATCAAGAATCAGTCTGTCCCCTCCTTCGGCGACCAGACCGGGAATCATCAATGAAACAGCGCCCTGATCGGCAAAAACCTTTTGCAGCTTGATTTCATATCCGGAGCCGTCGACCAATGGTATAAAGTCGGAAATCATTCCGGGACCGCCTTGCGAATTAGTATATAATTGCGGGACAACTGACTCTAAACGTCCCTCATATTCAACTTCCAGCCTGGCTCCGACCGACATTGAGCCTCCCTTGCCATGACTACCCATATCGAAATTAATAAATTTAATTTTAAATGGTCCCAACTCCTCTGCCTCACCCTTTTTTATAACTAACCCGGAAGGGTGCGGCGATTCCTGTATTTCCTGCGGTGACAAATATAAATCATAGGTCAGATTTCTTTTAATAAACGGATTTTTCATCATTCCATCCATCCGGCGGCTGAAGAAGTATTTCGGACGGGCTTCGATCGTCCCGCCCCGGCCATCTTCAAGAGTAATTAAAATTTCGTTGTTTTTATCCTCAAGACTGCTCGAAATACCGCGATAGGTCAAATTATATCCCAGCGCCTCTTTCGCCTCGTCTTGTGATAAAACCACTTTTTCATTCCGGCTGAAAGCTGATGAGGCCAGGATTCCGATCACCAGCAGGCCGAATCCGAAATGATTCAGTCGTGCCCCGGCGCGACTGATATCGCGACCCAAAAGCGGTATCAGCGCTATAAGATTGGCTCCGGCGGCAGTCAGAGCCGCACCGATAAATAAAAGACTGTCTAATGCACGGACACCGAGTAATAAGGCAAGGATTACTCCGCCGACACCCACCATCAGGGACTGTAACAGTCGACTTTTGACGGCTCCCAAGACAAAATATATTGTAATCACGGCCAGATAAATAAAAATCGTTACTGCCGTGGCAAAGGTCACTAGGTTCAGAAAATAAAGCAGAACGGCCGGAATCAGAGCCGGCAACGCCCAAAGGATGGCACCGCTTTTAATATTTTCCGACTCGCCCTCTCGACCTTTTATAATGGGTGCGAAGGTCAGAAAAAGTGAGATCAATATGGTAAATGGAAAAGCGAATGAATTATAGGTGCTGATTTCAGCCGCAGCCGGGTTTTCGGAAATATATTTGGTCAACAGAGGCAGCGACGACCAGAATAAAACGATTATCCCCAGAACAAACATTAACAACATGCCGATAAAGAGCACAAAATCTTTTGCAAAGATATTATAATTCATCGGCTTGCCGGTCGCTTCCCGCGATGAGTAAAAGAATATTCCGAGCGTTAGAATCAGATATAATAAGACAAATGAGATTAAAACGGCATTAATACCGAGATCGACAAAGGAATGAACCGAAAAATCGGCCAGCACTCCTGAACGAGTCAAAAAAGTCCCGTAAATGGTTAAAAGAAAGACCAACGCAGTCAATAATAGATTCGCTCGCCGCAAGGCACCGGTCCGCTTTTCGATCAGCATGGAATGCACCAGAGCCAGAGCCACCATCCATGGAATAAATGAAGTATTTTCGACCGGATCCCAGGCCCAGTAACCACCCCAGCCAAGCGTCTTATAGGCCCACAAACCGCCCAAAACATTCGCCGCCGCCAGGGCCAGCACGGTCGTTAAAACATAAGGCATGGTTATTGACAGCCAGCGGGAAAAATCTCTGCGCACCATCGCCGCCAAAGCAATGGCAAACGGGACCCCGGCCATAGCAAAGGCGATAAACATAATCGGCGGATGAATAACCATCCAGGGATCCTGAAGTAACTCATTCAATCCGGCCCCGTCGCCTGCGACAAAATCAAGCGGTTTAAACGGCGACAGAGTTATCATCATAATCAGCAGGAAAAGATTTATCAGTGAATAGAAAGACATGCCCCAAACTTTATACTGCTCACCTTTTTGTAAAATCAGCAGACCGAAAACAGAACTGAATAACAGCCAGAGAAGATAGGTTCCCTCCTGCCCGGCCCACAAGGCTGACAGGAGATAGAAAAACGACAAATCGGAAGATGAGTAGCTGTATACATATTGAATTGAAAAATCATGCTTGAAAAACAGTGATGATAAATACACGGTAGTCACCGCGGTCAGCATCAACTGAACCAAATAAGCTCGTTTGGCAATATTAAATAGATTGACTTTGCCGAGAGCGGTTATAAAGAAACAGCCGCCCGAAAAAATGACCGTGCCAAAAATAATAAAAATTAACAGATCACCCAGCTGTCCGGAATTCATGAAAAGCCCCTTTTATTGTTTGTCCAATCCCTGGTATTTGGAGGGACATTTTACCAGAAGTTTTTCGGCGATAAAACCTTCATTGCCCCATTTCCCCCGCACCAGAACCGACGTCGCCTGATCGAAATTTCCCGGGACGATCCCCTCATAGATAATTTTCATTCGGTCCGCCGCGGTTATACTATCCGCGTCAAGATCATAAATATCAAAGACCATTCTTTGCCCGTCGGCATTGTAAACGACACTTTCAAAATCAATACCGCCGACAACCTGCACCGTCCCCGAGGCCATTCGCGCCTCGGCAAATGAAACATATTTCACCGTCGTCTTAAAAAAGGCGGAAGCGCCCCAAACGATAAAAACAATGATGATTATCGATCCGATGATATATTTGGCTTTCACGATTTATTGCCGCCTTCTTCCAGTTTCTTTACTTTCCTGTCCAGCGAGAATAAATAGCCAAATATTCCCGCCCAGATAATCAGGACAACAATCATGACAACATAATTGGCATTCATAGTCAACTCTCCGCCCTTAAAGCGTTTATTTTGGCCAGCCTGTTTGATAGACTATATATCCAGACAAACAGTGCCGTAAAAACAGCCATCGATAAGAAAAAGATAATTCGTACCGTCGAGCCCATCGTAATCGCACCTTCTTTGCTGACAATTGAATCGGATGGATGCTGCGAAAAGACCGGATAGATTCGAGGCAGAACAAAGATCAGAAAAACCGCCGAGACACCGAATAATATCGCCAGAACCGAGGCCAGATTGGCGCGCGTGTAGAGATCGCGCACCGCCGACCGAAAAGCAAAATACGCCCCGTAAATCAGAAGCAGAATAAAGATAGAAACTTCTCTGATTTCCGACCAGTTCCAGAATTCTCCCCAGGTCATGCGGGCGAAAATCGAACCGGTGATAGTCGCCAGAACGCAATACATCAGGCCCAATTGACAGGCTATTACCGCCCTGCTGTCATATTCTATATTTCTGGTTTGCAAAAATCGAATTGAATAAAAAATCGACACTAAAAAGGCGAGCGCCGCCACCCAGGCCTGGGGCACATGAAAGTAAAATATCCGATACACCTCGGCGCTGCCGAGAGAGCCGGAAGGATTCATGGGCGAGGGGGTCACGAAGGCGAGCACGATCACCAGACTCATCGCCAAAAATATTAGTATCTTCCACCACATATTATCTATCCCAACAAATACGCGCTAAAAAAGTTCAAAAGTAACAAAAATCATTAAAAAAATCCAAATTAAAAAATCAGTTCCGCCAGACAAAATCAAACAGCATAACCGATATCGTCACCATAACAATATCATATGCTATCAAAAGCTGAAATGGATCCGACACATCGGAAAATCCGCCGCTCCCCCCGATAAAAGCAACTTTAGTGATTTCAATCACAGCCACCAGAAGCGGTAGCAGTACCGGGAAAGACAAAACCGTAAACAATGCCCCCTTAGCCGAGGCTTTTGCCACCATCGCGGCAATTATTGTCGTCGCCCCCGAAAGGCCGAAGATACCAAGAATCAATCCGGCAAGAAAAATAAGCCAATCGGCCGGAGTCACATTAAGAAAAACTATATATAGCGGAACCACCAGGATTGATAAGAGGACCAGCAAAAGCATATTAAACAAAAATTTGCCGAAAAATATCACGGTTCCATCGGCGGATAGTTTTAAAATCATCGCCGTCCCCGATTCTTCTTCTTTAATGAAGACCTGCGCCAAACCGGACATTGCCGCAAAAAAGAGAATAATCCAGAAAAGAGCCGCCAGTATCTCTTTGGAAACTTCAAGGACCCCCAGTGCAAATGATATCGCGGTCAGAGTCACCAGCGCAAACATAATAATCGAATTTATTGCAAACCGTGTTCGGAACTCAAAAATCACATCTTTGCGGGTGACCGCCCATACTTTAGCCACCCAACTGACAGAGTTCATCGACAAGCGCGTACTCCTCCTTCTCATTGGTGGCGATTATAACAATTTTATCTTTACGCCAGTCGGCAATTAATTCAAAGACCATCTTTTTACCGACTTCATCAAGATTCGCGGTCGGCTCATCGATTAAAATTATCTCCGGCTCTTTCGACAACCCGACAGCATATTTTAATCGCTGAAGCATGCCGGTTGAATAAGCTTCCACAAAATCATCGGCCCGACCCTCTAGCCCGACCCGGATTAAAATCTGATCGACTTTATCATTAGAAATTCGAATCCCATCCACTATCGAAAAAAAACGCAGATTCTCTCTGGCCGTCAGGGCACCATATAATGACAAATATGGAGCGATCAGGGCCAATTTGCGCCGATATTTATCGAAATCCAGTTTTTTATTATCTTCTGAAAAGATTACCGAGCCTTTGTCGGGGTATGATAGTCCGATAATCGTTTGCAGCAAAGTTGTTTTGCCCGAACCGTTCGGTCCGATAATGGCCAGCGATCGGCCCGGTTCGAGCTTCAGACAGATATTTTCAAAGACCTTACGTTTGCCGAAGCGTTTGCTGATATTGTCTATTTCCAGTTTGAGCATAGTGAAAGCAATAATACGCCGACCTTTGCGGGCAAGTCAAGGATTAAAGGCAAAACAAGTCTTTTTTGTATCGGAGATTTTCGTGTAAAATTATGACCGGCAACTGATTAAAACCGTTTCCTGACCCAGAACTGATACATCCCGACAAAGATATCGGGGAATTTTCGCTCCAATTGATCCCAGTTGCCCAGATTTGTTTTTGAATTATCATCGGGAAAATGAACTTCATATTCATCAGAAGGATATGAATCATACATTTCAAAACCGAGAAACTCCAGGCTTAGCTTTTCCAGATATTCAGACACCTCACTCAAGTCAAAAGACTTTTCCTGAACATGAAAGAGCAGATCGGTACATTCGGAAAGCGAATAAAAATCGCGATAAGATAATATCGCCGAACTCATATCGGTTTCCGGCAGATTTATCAAATGATGCCGAAAAGCACGAATATCTTCCGCCGTTGACTGATATCCGGATTTATTAATTAACTGTCGACTCGATTCAATATGACGTTTGGCAATTTTGCTGTACAGACCGACTTTCATCAGGCCGTTCGGTTTTAAGAGACCAAGCAATTTCTGCCAACCGACAAACGGATTTTCAAGGTGATGTAACACACCGACTGCCTCGATAATATCGAACCTTCGGTCAAACCGATCAAGGTCAAGAATATCAGCCTGTCTGAAATCAATATTGGAGATGTTAAGTTTCCCGGCCTGATAAACGGCATAGGCGAGCGAGGCTCGACTGAGATCGACCGCCAAAACTCTGCTGTTTTCAAATCGGCGGGCAGTAATTATCGCATTTCGGCCGGCGCCGCACCCGGCTATTAAAATCTCCGGATGGCTTATATTCATATCAAGATTATCGGGCAACGCCGGTACTAATTGTCGGACAGCATCTTTCAACGATTGCGATTCCGGTAAAGAAATCTTGTCCCACCGAGGAAAAACACGTGCTTCATATTGAGCGCGGACTTTTTTAGAAATTTTATTATCTATCGAGCCAATTGTTTTGATGTTGCGGCTAATCTTTTCGCGTTCGCGCGGTTCAATAATCTGATAAAAAATCAACTCCTTGAATAATTCATCCTCATTATTATCAATATCCGAAATAAGTGCGTCAGAGCCTGAAAAATCTGCAATCGATTGATAGCAGGATAAAATCGTCAATAATATTTTGGATTGCGGGATCAATTGTAAGGTATGAATATTTATTCTATCTTTCAACTTTTTAAGCCGCCCAATTTCGTTTTCTGAGATAAAATAAACGTAATCGGTCAAATAACATTGCCGGGCGAGAGCATAAATCAGATATTTATATTTCTCAAGCGGCAATATATTGCCGTTTTCTCTGGTAACATAGTCAAGTAACAGGCGACGGGTATATGTCAACAGCTTTTCAAAAGAGAAATCCGGGATAATAACCTGCTGTAATATTTCAATCATCAACGGATCGGATAAAGCAGTAAGCAGTTTTTCAAATTCATCAGATTCTTCGATTCCTTTTAATTTATCCTGCTCCATAAGACATAAATATCTTCCGATACTTTCGTTCTGCTTCAGCATCGTTATCACCGGGCGGATTAAATTCTGCGGGTCTATATTTTCGCGTTTCAGACATTCAATCAGATCATTTTTAAAATCTTCATCATATTGGGTGCATTCGACATTCCAAAATAATTCGCCGAGAGCTGTCCAGGCGGCATTATTATGTCGATTTAACCTGACCACTTTTCGATATGATTCAATCGCATCGATCCGGCGCAATAATCGGCGATAAACAAGACCCAGTTCGAAATAGACTGTTTCGTTATCCGGTTCTATTTCTATTGCCTTCCGAAACAATCCGACTGCAGACTCATATCGTCCCAGCCTGACAGCAATTCGGCCGAGAAGATAATGTACTTGCGGATAATTGCAGTCCGATTGAATTATTTTTTCGCATAGTGTCACCGATTGTACGTAGTCACCCTGTTCGAAAAGAGATATACTTTTACGCAACGATTGATTTATCTTTTCAGAAGCGATTATCGCCGGTCCAGCGTCCGGCTCTTTTTTTACAAAATGCATATTTTGCCCATTTCACCCGGTGACCCTCTTTTCGGTTATTATATCATGCTAAGAACGACCGTAAGGTTGAATAGTGCAGACATACATTGATTCTGTCAAATCGCTGAACAAGCCTTTAAAACAGCCTGATTCGGCTGCTCAAGTGCGGTACAAACAGGGGGCAGATATCCCCTTGCCAAGACCTGAATTCATGCAAAATGCTATGGGGCGCACCCCATACAAATCGGTAACATATTAATGGATTATTACTACTATAATTGATATATTTCATTAAAAGTGCAGGACATCTATCCAAAATCTGTAAAGGTACAACAGCGCCAAAATTGAAAACAGAATGTGCCGAATATATTTTTTTATACTGCTATCTTCGTACGGCCGGATCGGCTGGCCGTTTAATATTTTTATAAATTTTCGGGCATATATTATCGATGACATCGCATACAATATCAAAGTGATATATAGAACCATTATTTGGCCAAACTCAAAATCGCTTATCCAGCTGATAATCAGCGTCGCAACCGTACCAAAATAGTATTTTCCGGTAATACTTGAGGCCGGAATCGAATCCGACTTTTTAACAATCATCATTCCGGCCAGAATAATCACGACATCGCGGGCAAATATCATCAACGCCAGCCAGACCGGGAAATTACGAAAAATAATCAACTCTATAATTAATGTAATTGCCATGATTTTATCGGCGAGCGGGTCCAATATCAGCCCCAGTGATGTTATCTGGTTTAGTCGTCGCGCCAGAAAACCATCCAGAAAATCTGTCACGGCCGCGATAACTATTAAAATCAGACAGATAAGAATCGAGCGTTCATCACCCAGCGCCAGAAAATAACCGATCGGGATGGTCAGCAAAATCCGCAGAAGTGACATCAGGTTGGGCGGAAGAAGTAAATCATTGATTTTAATTTTACTGCCGGTACTCATAAAATTATCTCTTTTATATCCGCCGACCGGCGGAAATCAAATCTTATCATGTGTAACTTGCTTTGACGCCCCATCCGCATATCGGACAGCGGATTATATCTCCCGATTCCTTTTTAAGATTGGCAAAACCGCAAAAAGGGCAAAGCATTCCTTCTTTTATATATAATATTGTGCCGTTTTTTCTCTCTTCTGACGGACAGGTTCCATCTTTTTGCCGTAATTTTTTATTTGTCATAAACCGCAATAAGATAACAAAATAAAACCAATAATACAGATTTTTGTTGATTGAACGGGAAGGTTTCATCATCGTCTTGGTATAAATAATAAAAGGAGGATAGAAATGACAAGGCAGATACTAATTCTTTTGGCGGCTTTATTACTTTTTGGAGTAGCGACGGCTGACGATATCGCGGTGACTATTTACAACAGCAATCTGGGCGTCGTTTTTGAAAATCGACAACTTGAATTTGAAAAAGGCAGCGGTCGGATATCGTTTATCGATGTTCCATCGCAGATTGATGCCACCTCGGTCGGTTTCGAACTGGCTGACAAGAGAAAAAGCGTCACGATCCTGGAACAGAATTATGCCTATGATTTGGTTTCTCCGGAAAAAATATATTCAAAATATATTGACCGGAATATTGACCTGTTCGACAAAGAGGGTAATATATTCTCCGGCAAACTGTTGTCATTTTCAGGCGGAGCCTTTGTCCTACAGGATGCGTCGGGCAAGGTTCAAATCGTTCGCCTGGAGCAAATTGTCAATTCCAATTTTCCAAAACTGCCGGACGGATTAATTAGCCGCCCGACCCTGTTCTGGCTCTATTATTCCGATTTTTCGGGTAAGGCCGATTGTCGTGTCAGTTATCAAACAAGCGGCATGAGCTGGTCAGCCGAGTATGTCGGTATTCTTTCCGAAGATGATAACCTTCTCGATTTAACCGGCTGGTCTTCAATCAGTAACAGTTCCGGCGCAACCTATAAAGAGGCCACGTTAAAACTGGTGGCCGGTGATATCAACCGCGTCCAGAAAAAACGGAGCCGTGACTCGGACTATCTGATGAAATCAATGGCTATGGAGGCTCCATCTGCCGGATTTGAAGAAAAGGAATTCTTTGAATATCATCTATATACTCTTCCGAGAAAAGCAACTATCGCCAATAATGAAATCAAACAAATTTCGCTTTTTGAACCGGCCCAAGCGCAGGTTACCAAAGAATATACCTATCAACCGGAAATTAACAATAAAAAGGTCAAAGTCTCTATTAAGTTTAAAAACTCTGCCGCCACCGGACTGGGTATGCCCCTTCCGGCCGGCCGCGCCCGGATATTTAAAGCCGACAGCGACGGTTCAATGATACTCCTGGGCGAGGATCAGATTGATCATACGCCGCGAGATGAAGAAGTAAAATTGACGGTCGGGTATGCCTTCGATATTTCCGCCGAAGAAACGATAACTGACTACCAGAAAATTTCCAGCCGGGTCGATGACAAAACTTACCAGATAAAATTGCGCAACCATAAAAAAGAAGATATTACTGTTTTGGTTGAAAAATCGGTTTACGGTGACTGGGAAATAATAAATAAAGACAGAGAATTCAAGAAAAAGGATGCCAATACTATCGAATTCAATGTTCCGGTAAGCGCCGGGGGCGAAAGTTCAATTAACTTTACGATCAGAACCTCAAGATAGGTCGTGATTGATGTTGACAGTGACTGTAAAAGATATTAAATTCGACGACTGACATTGGATAACGATTAAAGTCAGGAGGAGATAATGAAATTGTTAAAATATTTTTGCATTAGTGCTTTAATCCTTGGTTTGATGATTCAGTCGGCCTTGGGAACCCGAAAGGGACCCATTAAGGATGCCAAAGCGCTTATAACACAAACTAAAATTGAAATGCGCGCCAACCCGCCACGCTATGATGAGGCAATGGATTTGCTTGATACGGTCCTGGCAACTTCGGGTCCTATCCCTGAAGCATATTTCATCCGTAGT
>CAZJLX010000026.1:0-2879 GCA_964546545.1 uncultured Ignavibacteriaceae bacterium
GAAAAAATGCTTCCGTTTCGAATTCGGCGGTTTGACCTTCATATTTGAGAATATATTTAAAAAGGTCGTCAATATACGATTTAATACTTCCCGGCATCACTGCCTCTCCCCCACTTAAACGATATACATTATTAAATCAGATTTGCCCAATTCGGCAAATTTTCTGGCATCACCCGAGCCTCTAAAAATCATCGTGACCTGTTTGACCGAAGATGATTTTAACATATCCCTCGGATGCAGCGCCACTTTATTACCGAAGGTAACAACATCTATATCAATCGGATCGGTTTCACCCAAACCCCGGGCCTCGTTAATACCAAGACGAACCTGCATATTGCGCCATTCGCTGTCATTAAACAGATCTTTCGACATCAGCGCCACCATATCGGCCACCGGTCTTGGCTCGGTCACATTTATTGAGAGATAACTCAATTCTCCGATTTGTTCAAGTTTACTGGCGCCATAGGCCATATTTTTATAAGTTTTGCCGACATAAGTAAGCGTTTCGGTGGCGACCGCCTGTTCGCCAAGTTGATCTGGACGCGTCTGGGCGAGGAAACTTAGCATACCGCGCAAATTTTCGAATATCGAATCAATATTATGCAATAAGCCACCGATATCATTATGATCATATTCGCTCAGCAGAAAAGCATCAACCGCCCCAATATATTGTCCGACATCGGAGTTCAACTCCCGACTGAAATATTTTTCATTAAGATAGTCCCTTAATCCGGGGTGCAAATTTAAAAGCGAGGAAACGACCCGGAAGAGTTTTTTGAACTGAATAATCATAGTCAGCGGATGACCGGAATTGCGGCCGACTATAAAATCATCGATGCTTCCGGCTAAGAAATTAAGCAATAAATAGACCGAATCCCGAAAAGCGACCTGAAGCCCGGTCGATTTATCAGCCATGCCTTCGGTCGAGGTCACCGCCAGATAGGCCCGCGATGATAATTTCAACAAACCCTCCAACCGTGTCCGATAATCGGTCGATTTGTGCAGGAGTCGTTCATCGGCATTAAGTGTCATACAGGGCGGGTAATAATCATCAGCATAACCGACCTCATTACCACTGATTGTCAGAAGTGCGACCTGAATAAACTGCCCCTCAGGAAGGTTGGGCGGCTGTCCCAGATAGGCCGAATAATTGCAGACCTGGTAGGGTATCCGAGGTAAATCTTCGTCCGGATCCGGATCACCGATCTGTTTTTTGGCGCCAATGTCGACACCGACATAAACCGGCACCGCCGTGTCATTAATATCGGTTTCAACTTTGATGACATCGCGGATCGATTCATTGATTTCAATATAATGGCCTTCAGGCGTTACTGCCTGACAGCGAACGACTTCCACGCGCAGTCGATTGCCGCCAACGGAGCAATTTAAAGACAAGGCCGGCTTGCCCGAATGAGATTTCCGCATAAGACCATAATTATCGCCAACACCCAGCGCATACCACCGGACCAGTTCCTCAAAATATTTTTCCTGATCTTTAAGATGCTGACGATTTATCAGCATCCCATCCTGCCAGTTAACCGAATATAAACCCAAATCACTCATTTTGACGCCTCAATTATAACCAAAGAATTTATGGACAACAAACATTAATGTCAAGTGCATAAAAATTTATCACCCGATTGTGTTATTTCCTCCATGATTTATAGATACGAAGAATATCCCAGATAACACATCTTATTTTCACGGCCGACCTTAATCTTTGCCTTTTTCACTTTCAATTTCAACATACACTCAAGATGCGACGGCATACAAATGCTCAACAGCCAGTCAAGTTTCTTCCGCAACGGAAAACCGGGCATAAATTTAACCACATCTTGCGGCTGGACTCCTTTCACTATCAACTCATATCCGGAATCACATTCGGAGAATTTACTGCCGATAATTGTTTCGCGTCCGAGCCGGCCCGATTTTGAGGCCAGGTGATACCGGTATTCCTCGGGAATGTCATATTCCGCAGGAGTGTTTTCTACTATTTTAAAATCATATTCCAGGAAGTATTTTAAAACTTTTTCGACCAAAGCCGGATTACCGGTCCAGTAATTATATGACGGCAAAATCGAAAACCAGAAAAGAATTTCCGATATGCCCTCGCTATGTTTTGAAATATCATGATTAAACAGATTAAGAATTTTTAACAGATAATCGCGGTTTATAATCCCGCCATCATACTTCAATTTCTGATAAATAGCCTCCGAATCATAACGAATTACGGCCGCTTCAAAAGGCGCCATTAATTTTCGTGCCCGTAATTCCCAACTGCGATCCGATTCCCGGCCTTTGGCAAGCCCGTAAAAAAACTGGTAGGGCATATAGTCAACGGCGCTGGAATTGCCGATTTCCAGAGTAATTTTGCTGTCCCGGCTGATTTCTTTGCCCGGCTCCGGATCCTGGGCTCGCACCTCGCCTTTATAATTTTCGTACTTGCCCACCGCCAGAAGATTGATTTTGGTAATATCCAGACCCATCTGGCGAAGAATATTCAGAGCGGTCGTATAATGAAAAGGATGACGACGGCTGCAGAAATCGGGCATCAATTTTGATGAACTTGGCGTCATCCTTTAATAACTTCCACCTTAAAATGGGTATTGGCCGGTGACCGCTGTTTTAAAAAACTGCCGAGTCTGATTTTCAGAAGGGTTAATTCGTCATCGGAATAAAAGCTGTCTGCCTGTACCGTAGCCTTCACGATAATACAGCGTCGGACACCGCGCGGCGCCCGCTCAACACCATTGAAACAATCCGCCTTTATTATGCGCGGGTCAAATGTGGTAGCCCAGTTGGCCAATTCTTCAAAACTCAAGGCTCGATCACGATTACGCAATCGTGCAGAAACTTCCGTTAATATCTGTTTGTCGGTT
>CAZJLX010000026.1:2889-12704 GCA_964546545.1 uncultured Ignavibacteriaceae bacterium
TTGGCCGGTATGGCACCCCGGGTCGGTATTATATTTTTTGATGAGAGAATTCCCGGATGGCTTTCATAAAGCTCATTAATATCGCCGGCCTCGATACCGTTGGCATCAACACCGGCCGTTATGGTATATTTAAGCGAGATGGAATCGGGCGGAAACTCTATCCCTCCCGAAAAATCAAACCACAAAACCAGTTTACCTTTACGTTCCTCGACCGCATAAAACTTCTGTTTGGGATCCTCGGTTGCATCATGCCGACTGACATATTTGCGGCCGTTCGAATCGACCACCGAAGTTATTTCTAAAATATTATTGATATGCTCCGGAAGTTCCACCTCAACCAGGCGATTGCCGCCGGTATGTTTAAACAAAGCCAGTTCATTTTTGTTAACCGCGACAAAACAATTAAAATGTATTTCAAAGGCTGTCTGAAGATTACTCTTATCACCGCCCGCCGGCAAATCAAGACGAATCCAGTAAAAATTTTCGCCCGCCGCAGGGGGTTCAATGCTTCCACCCAACAGCAAGGCCTCAAGATCACGATTTATCGGACCTAATTCCCAGGTAGAGGCGAATTCTTCCGGAAAAATTATGAAAGAGTCTTCCAGAGGTTTGAATATATCCAGACTGCTGCGCAAACCGCCCCAGTTTACTTTTTTATCGTCGATGGCAAAAATCTGTTCCAAATCGGACGTCAACCCGGGACAAAATGAGCTATCCTCATAAAAATTGCCGGCCACCGCGCCGGGATACCATTGTGCCCAGCGTAACTGACGAAGGGCATCAGGAATACCTTTTAAAAAGAGAGAGACACCGGTGAAATCGGAGGCGGACCCCTGATAATCAACCGCAATATATATTTGACAGGTCTCACCGCCGCTGATAACGTTTGTTGAGCGAGACTGCGAAGTGACCTCATCCTCTCCGGCCGGTGAGAGATCAATAACTTTATTGTCCAGTTTGAGATAGATATATTTTATATCAGCTTTAATCAATTTTTCATCGCGGTGCGGGGAAAAGAAAAAAGTATGTCCCCGATCCCTTTTTTCTTTATAGAAAAATCTTAAATGTTGATCTATTTTAACCGCCGAATCGGTCGGCTGACAACTCATTACGGTATAGGCAGGAATCGGCCATCGCTTACTGGCCGGACATAACGACTTTACCAGAGATTTGGCTGCGCCGTCCCAGACATCATCAATCCGTTTGTCTATTTTGGATAACTGGGAAGAGTACAGCTGGAGCATCATTTTCAGAACCGGATCAAGACGGTCGGGAGATTCGGGAACATCCGGGTTCCAGCCGCGCAATTCCCGGTGCATATCGGCAAAGGTTTCTTCCATTGATCTCGATTTGGTGCTCATATATTTCTCTTATTTTTTGTCATATCCTAACCGATTGAATATGTTTCTTCAAATTTTTTCTCTTCGCCGGCATCTTCATACTTGCCGGTAATTTTAACCTTGATACCCAATGTCGACCGGGAACTTCCGGCCGATTCCATAGAGACCGAGACATGATGCAGCCGTTTCTCGAATTTGCTGATGGCATTTCGAATACCGGTCCTGATATCCGATTTATTGGCCGAATAAAAATCGGAATACTCCCTTTCCCAGATATCACATCCGAAATCAGGGATAAAGGGGACACTTCCCGATCGGGTACTTAGTATAAGGCCGACTGTATAGGAGATTGAATCATACAACTCAGCCTTCTCCAGATAACCCTTCTTAAGCTGATACGGCAGAGATAAATATTCCATATCCTTAATTCAATTGAATCGGCGTTCCCTTAACAGTTGTCGTACCACCTTCGAGACTCAGCATTCCGCTTGCCTTAATCGTAATATTGACACCTTCAAGATTCACCATCGTTCCGGCTTTAAATTTAAACTCCTGATCCGCTTCAAGATTGATATTAGCCGCTTTAAGATTAATAGTCCCGCCGGTACTTTCAATAGTCACACTCGGACCGCTGGCGTCGAGAATTATCTGATTTTTTTCCTGAGCGCAGACGATTGTCAGCTTTTCGGAACCATCACTGTCATCGAATTCAAGCTTATGCCCGCTTCTTGTAACAAAGGTCTTGATTTTGTTATCACTGTCACCTGTCGTCGAAGGCGGTTTCGCTTCTGAATTATACAAACTGCCGACCGCTATCGGATAATCAGGATCCCCATATTCAAAACCGACCAGAACCTCATCGCCGACTTCGGGGATAGAGACCCAGCCCCGATCGGCGCCGGCATAGGGCACGGCCAATCTGACCCAAATTGTTTCCCCTTCGGCCCAGGCAAACTGAACCTTGAGACGATTCATACCGTCAGGATCGACATTATCGACCACGATTCCGACATGTAAGCCGTACATCCGGGGTTTTTTCTCGGGAGCCGGTTTGGCCGGAACAACACGCTGTTCATTTATCGACTTACTCGATTCCTCAAGAGCTTTGGCGCTGGGCTGACGATCTGGATAGGCAATATCGACCGGGGTGCAGATAAAAGTATTATGATATTTGCCACTCTCCTCAAAAATATGGCGCACCGCGGTGACCCAGTAAAGGCCGTCGATTTTATCCATTCCCTTGACCTGAACGGCATGGCCGATCGTAACTCGGGGCACATTGGACTGACCGATACATTTGATCATACCGCCCATCGAGCGATTTCTTTCGGCCTGTAAAATCTCATCCAACGACTGGGCATCTTCAACCACACGGGGAGTATTTGTATATCCGGAACCTTTATAAATTTCTTTGGAGGCATCGGGCGCCGCTTTCGATATCGAAGAAAGCGAAGCCTGCGCGGTCAGCGAAGCCGAGTCCTGCGAAAAAGTTTTTTTCTGTTCATAGTTATATGATTTCGATGTAAACTCCTGCGCCGCCGTCCCCAGACCGAGCCGAAAAGCACCGAGCGTTTCGCGCCAGACAAGTTCTTCCGCATCGGAACCGGCTGCCTTTTTTAAATCGAATTCCTTGCCGTCATAAAAGGCGTAAAAGCCTTCGAGTGAGGCCAGGCGATTAATATATTCATAATCGGTTTCGCCGTACTGATTATGATATTTGTATTTTATTTTTGACGATTCGACGTCACCGACCGTAACCGGATGTTTTCTGACAATCCCACCGATAATATCGCTCGCCTTCTGATCCAGAAACTGGGCATTTTTTTTGGCGCCATCCATAGATATGGTGGGCGAATGGGCAATTATAAGAGCGGCATTTAGGTTATCGACGCTGTTATCGATATCGACTTCGGTGACAACACCGATAAATTCCAGAAATCGACCTTCATCGACATATCCCCCCTTGGGGGCTATTTTAACCGATATTGATTTCCCAAGCAAACCGGTAAATTTTACGGGATCCTCAAAATCCTTACCTTCGGCAGCCTCACCTATTTGTTGTATCCTGACGCGCAGTTCATGATGGTCGTCAATAAACTGCCGCAACTGGACACCCGAAATGCTGTGTTTAATCTCCTGGTTATCGATTTTAACTACGCATTCCGCCGATGTTTCTAAAACAGCCATAAGCTTTTGAAAACATCTCCTCTCAAAGTTTTAGCCGGGCGGAAAATTCCGCCCGGCAATTTTGCTCGGAACCTATTCCTCCCAGCGATTGTCGATTTCCACCGAACCGATTTTCATCGATTTACAGGATATCTCAAGATATTCGTAAACCTGATCATCGGGGGCATGTTTGACATGAGGAATATGCTCTTCATAATGGGTGATAAAACCGTCGGTCCATTCCAGAACTTTCATCTCAGTATCTTCCGTGTTCTTGAAATAGACTTTGCCGCCGCGGAGATGATCCTTATCCGAATTAAAGGCCCAGTTGGCCAATTCGGTATTATCATCCGATTCTCTTTTTACCCGAATCAGACCGCCACGGGCACAATCGGCCGGACGCCCGGTTTCGTCAAGAGCACAGTTTGTCTCGTACGAAACTTCATAGACGTTTTTGTACGGGACACCATCGACTTCCAAAGTAGGTCTTCTAGCCATTGTAACTCTCCTTTCGGCTTTTGTTTGGCTATATTAGCGTTCTACTTATCCTTCACCTTAACCTGATCGCCGTCATTCCATGCTTCAAATTCGATATTAAAGGTCCTCGCCGGATATTTCGGATTAAGAGAAACCTTAATATCAACTTCCTGCTTTTTACGCATTTCGGCATCGGCAAAAATGTCGACCTTATAATCCTGGAGAATATTATCCCCGCCGGATATCGCCTTCATAAATTTGCCAATGTCACCCCTCAAGGTATCGATAAATTTCTGGTCGATAACCGAGAAGGTCTGCTTGTTCAGATAATTGCGCAATGTCTTATAAACATAATCATACGTTCGACGAATTGAATAGACGTTAAAAGTATCCTTCTGGAACAAAGTCGCCGCACCCATCGCCACCGCCGTGCCCTCGAAACTCACCATCGGGTTGACACCCTTCTCATTAATTTTACTGGCATCAGGCTGGTTGGCTCGGAACCTAAGATACTTGGCATCATTTATTTTGCCATACTTGAATCCGGCCATCGGCTGCTGCATTCCGACCGTCAGATCACCCTGATACATCTTGCCCGCCACCGCCGCCGACGGAGGAATCCACATATCGTCTTCCTCATATTCATTGGCATTACGCGCCATGATATAATTGGCAAAAACCGAAGCATACTGCTTGTAATCATCAATGCCGGGAAGATTGGCATAGTTCGGGTCTTCAAGCATATCCATCAGCTCTTCGAAACTTTCGAAATTGGGCAGATCGGTCATGACATGAAGTTTATTCGGCAGACCGAGCTGGCGGGCAATCATGTCGATATTCTCGACCGATCCGGCATAACCAGGTACGACCGCCATCGAAAAACATTCTTTAATCGACCATTCGCGGTACAAATCGGCCACCGATTTTGATAACTGCTCGAATTTTTCCTTATCGTCCGGATCGACCAGCTGCTCAATACCGACGTTGGCAAAATAGGCATTTACTTTTTCGTCCGGCTCCGCCTGGGCATTGGCGAAAAACTTGTCAATAGCGCGATAGGTCGTTTCAATCTCACGGCTTTCACGATGAACCTTTTTCATATTCTTTTCGAGATTGGCTTCAAGTTTGGTCGCCTGCTCGTTAAGATTCTTGCGAATATCGCCGATATTATCGCTCGATTGCAGCGATTTCACCCAAATTTTCAATCTTTCCGCCAACAATTTGCGCTGTGTGGCAAACTGCTGTTTGGTCAGGAATTCTTTGCGCTGAAAATCTTTTTTAGGATCCAGCCATTCAACACCTCGAACCAAATCGCCGTCGCCGGTTTTGAAAGATGGCAACAGCTTGGCCAGTTTGCTGAAATCGCCGAATGAATCGCTTAAAATACTGGCAAATTCGTCGTCCGACACTTTCTCCAGTGTTAATTCTTCTTCAGCTGCCGCCGGTTTGGCTTCTGCTTCCTGAGGCTGAGGAGTTTTTTCTTCTTCACCCATTTATTTCACCTCTTTCCTACTCAGTCAGCAAGTCAATGTAGTACATTGCCGCCTTCATGAGAGCTTCTTTTTTTTCTTTGTCACTGATTGTCTTCTGCAAAGCAGTATTTTTCTTTAACTGCTTATCAAGATCACCGATCATCTCTTTGCTGTAATAGGTCTTCTGGAGATAATCGTTATTCTCGATTAACTGCTTGGGTGTGAAATCCTTCATCGACTTGACTTCAAACTCAGCATTGATCGGTTCGCCACTGGCCGATTCCAACTCAGCCGAAAATGAGGGTCGGAATTTCTCGAAGACATCCTTGAGATTGTTGCACTTGGTTGGCGTTACATCGGCATCCTCTTCATTGTTCAGCTTGGCGACGTAAAGCATCTTGTTTGAAGGCAAAAGCTCAACCGGTATCGAATCATCCTTTTTGATCCGTTCGGTCGCTCCTAACATGAATTTGGCCATTTAAACCTCCATCTATTATGATTTATGATTCTTTCATAACGGTAAAGATATATTCATTATTTTTGACATCAATCGAAATATCATCTCCGGGCGAAACTTTTCCGGTTATAATATCTACCGAGAGACGATTGATAATATCTTTTTCAATCGTTCGCTGAATCGGACGGGCACCGAGTTCAATCGTATAACCGTCGGTCCCCAGCTTCTTTTGCGCTTCGGGACTCAAGGTGGCATTGATATCCTGTTCTTTCAAAAGGACATTTAGGCCGTTAAACTCCAGTCCAGCTATTACTTCAACCTGTTCCTGGGTAAATGTATGATAAATAATAATATCATTCAAACGATTGAGAAATTCCGGCCGGAATTTACTGAATAAAAAGCCGCGGACCTCTTCCATGTCAACCTCGCGACCCTCGCGATCAGCATCCAGAATTTTATCGGCGGCATAGTTCGAAGTCAACACGACCATCGTGTTGGAAAAATCAACCGTCCGCCCCTGACCATCGGTCAGACGACCGTCATCCAGAAGCTGCAACAGAACATTAAAAACATCCGGATGCGCCTTTTCGACCTCATCTAAGAGTACGATCGAAAACGGTTTACGGCGCACCGCTTCGGTTAACAATCCACCCTCTTCATAACCGACATATCCCGGAGGAGCACCGATCATTTTGGCCACCGAATGCGACTCCATAAATTCCGACATATCGAGCCGAACCATGGCATTTTTATCGTCAAAAAGAAACTCCGCCAGTAGTTTCGGCAGATAGGTCTTGCCGGTCCCGGTCGGACCGAGGAATAAAAAGGAGCCAACCGGACGATTGGGCATCTTTAGCCCTGAACGTGCTTTCCTGACCGCATTGGCAATCGCCTTAATAGCGTTTTCCTGTCCGACAATTTTTTTGGACAAAAAGGATTCCATATTAATCAGGCGATCCTTTTCGGCTGTCATCATTTTCGACAGGGGAATACCAGTACGACGAGCCACAACGGTGGCGACATCGGGACTTTCAATTATCGGCTCAAGATTGTCAACGATCTTTTTTATCGCCTCAATCTTTTCGATTTTTTCCTTAAAATCTTTCTTTATAACATCCAGATTTATTCTCTCTCTCATGACTGCACCTCCCTGGCTTCCAGCCGATGTCCCCAGAATCCAAAGAGTCTTTCATAACCAAGCGTGAATTCATCATAGGCCTCACGCAGCTTTTTGAACTCCTCTACATCCTTTTTCGGATTTTTGCCCTCGCAGGCAGAGATTAATTTTTCGACCTCTTTCACCTGTTCCTCAATTTCAGGTATTTTGGCAATCGCCATCTCCTTTTTAACCCCGAATTCCGAAGCAGCCTCATCTATTATATCAATTGCAACATCAGGAAGGTTCCGTTCACTTAAATATCTTTGGGCAAATTTAACCGATGAAGTCAGGGCATCCTCAGTAAATACGACCTGATGATGATCCTGATATTTCTTAAGAATGCCTTTGAGGATTCTGACTGTTTCATCATAAGTCGGTTCACCGACTTTTATCCGTTCAAAGCGGCGATCAAGCGCCTTATCCTTTTCAAGATATTTGGTGTATTCTTCTTCGGTCGTGGCACCGATCAGCCGAATCTGTCCCCGAGCCAAAGCCGGTTTAATTAAATTGGCGGCATCCATCCCGGCACCGCCGCTTCCCGCCCCGGCAATGGTATGAATCTCATCGATGAATAGAATCGTCTTGCCGCCCGATTTGACAACTTCGCCGATTAAACCCTTAAAGCGCTCTTCGAATTCACCTTTATATTTGGCTCCGGCGACCATTGAGCCCATATCAACCTCCAAAACCTTAACATCCTTAAGTGTTTCAGGGACTCTTTTATCAATCACCGCCTGAGCAAATCCCTCAACAATCGCCGATTTCCCGACTCCGGCTCCGCCAACCAGAACCGGCGAGTTTTTGCGACGCCTTAAAAGAACCTGTATCGCCTGCTGGACTTCCGATTCGCGGCCAATCATCGGATCAAATTCACCTGAAGCGGCCTGGTTGGTCATATCAACGCAGTATCGTAATGCCTTTGACACACCTTTTGAAGCTGTTTCGCCAGTTTCCGCGCCACCTTTGGCCGGTGACGGACCGGTCGCTATTTCGGCCACCGCTTTGCTCTCGGCAATCGCCCGGTAAATATCTTCGCGAGTGATACCAACCTTTTCCCGAACATAAGGTGACAATGCCGATTTTGGATCGAAGATGGCGATTAATATATGTTCCGGTTCGACCAGAGCGTCATACAATTTGTTTTTTTCTTCAACCGCCTGCATCAAAACGCCTTGAACCGAGGGAGAAATATTCAGATTTTCCCGAACCGCACCGCGACTAGACTGATCTTTGAGATATATCTCAACCATCGATTCGACAAACGAAGGACCTTTGCTCAACTGGTTGAGAATCGCCTCAACTTCGGTCCCCTCCTGCCTGACCAACGCCATCAGCAGATGTTCGATCTCGATTTCGGGATGTTTAAAATTACTGGCCACCTCTTTGGCATTCTTGATGGCCGACCGCGAATCCGACGAATAGTTGGCAATATCCATAGCGGGCTATTCCAATCCATTTATGTTTTTTACCCTGACTTTCAATATTACTGATACGCTTATAATATTATGTCCAGCAAACCTAAAAATTATAATTACAAACCTTAAAAGTCAAGCGGTTTATACTCTTTCATATTTCTTCGCTCTCTATAAACTGACGAAGATGTAACCAATATGTTATCGATTTTTGGAGACAGATTAAAAATTCTCTTTTTATAAATTTTATGCTCTTTATTCATCCTGCATGGCATTGATACGTTCCAGTATTTTCTTTAATTCAATCAGATTTGATTCCAAATCTTCTTTATAACCGGGAAGTCCGTCCAGCTCGGAATTTAACACTGCCTCAAAATATAACATCTCCATAAAGTCTTTAAGAGATATTTTCTTAAGTCCGGACTTGTCGAGACCTTTGGCATAGACAAAACTACCTCCATTATTGAGCGCGAATTTTACTATACCTTGCAGGCTCTTATGAATCCTCGTCCTCCATTTTTTATTTTTTATACCCTTTTGAAGGGCCCCGGCCAATGCCTGTGATGTTCCATACATTGCCCTTTTGGTCAATTTTTCGTCAACAACCTGACCGTAAAGACCGTCAAGGCTTGTCCAGGTCATCGGATTAGTTTTGCCGGCCTTTGTCGCATAGGCACTGGCCGCAATCGAAACCAGATCGAATATGGTTTCGAAGTACATTGTCGATTTTGACTGTTGCGCCTGACCTAGCTCGGCCAGCCCTGCCACAGCTTTAGCATAGGCCCGCTCCATATCGCCAAATCTTTTGGCAAAACCAATAAAGGCATTGGCAAAACCCTGAGTTGCGTTAATTATAATTAATTCTGTACCTTTGGCGGCCAGGGCCGATGCTCCGCAAAATGAAACAATAAATTCAAAGAATTTCGCCAGATACATCACGCCAGTTCCGCGATCTTTGAAAGCGGAACCGCATTTATAAACCGCAAACTCACCAAATGTTAATCTACGCAAATCCTTAGGCTGGATAGTGGAACCATGTGGAAAGGGAAATCCCTCCGGGTGTTTATTAGGATCAAGCCTGATCTTATACATATCATATACCATTTTGGTCAGAAGCGGATAATCATTAAAAAGCGAATATTGGAAATAAATATCAACATACGTTTCTTTAAATAGATCCTGGTGCAATTTATAAGCATCACGATAGGCCTTAGCCATTGGTTCCTGCAATTTTTCATACAATTTTTCGGAATCGTTACATTCATTAAGCGACTTAATATAACCGGCTATCTTTTTATAGTCGTTTCCCGTTAAATGCTTATCGAAAATCTC
>CAZJLX010000027.1:0-12408 GCA_964546545.1 uncultured Ignavibacteriaceae bacterium
CGCCCACAATACCATATTTATGAATCAGCAACAGCGAGAGCAGGAAGTTTGCCACCCCCTCGGCGACGATTATATATAAAAGATATTTATGACGCTCCAGGCCAAACATAACCGAATTGGCAATCGATTGCGGCAAAAACAGGGCGGCCGGAATTATCAATATTTTCAAAATGGTCGCCGACTGTGAAAACTGATCGCCAAGCCAGAGACTTATAAATGAATCGGCGAATATCATCGTCCCCCCGGCGACAGTAAAAGAAATCAGATATAGAAATTTAGTCCCGCTCAGATAAATGGTCGTGATATGTTCCGATTTATTTATCGCTTCATAATGACTGATAACCGGCCGAAGCGGGAAACTGACCGCCTGAATCAAGGAACGCAGATAAATAATAAATCCGCCGGCGACGGCGAATATGGTCACGGATGAAGTATTTAAAAAGTAGCCGATGATAATATTATCGGTATTGGCGATTAACAGCCAGGCGACACTGATTAAAAAGGTCAACGAACCATAACGCAGCAGAGATTGAAATGATTCCCGATTTATACTCTGGAAACTGAAACGCAGTCCAGGCTGCAACCTTTTCAGAATTCCTGAGGCAACAACCAACCTGAGGACATTAAAAAACAGGAAGGTTGACGCAAATGGTACCAGACCATAGCCGCCTTTTAACAGAAAAACAATGGCCGCCGTACGAAATACATTTTCAAAAATATTCAGCAGATTTGAGATATCAAAACGGTGGAAGGCTTCCAGCGTATTACCCCGCCAGAATAAAACAAAGTTAAGTGCGGTATTCAAACCGATGATCAACAGGGCCAGTCGGCCCTGGGACACATATTCGGAAGGGACGTTTAAGAAATCCAGGGTAAAATAAGACAGAATGACTGAAATGATAATAACTATTAAACCGACGCCGGAATAAATTATAAAAGCGCTGTTTAAAATAGAGTTTAATTTTTCAAAATCATTTAGACCTAAGTACTTGGATATAAAACGGATCAGCGCCTGTTTTAATCCGAGATCCAAAACCGACAGATAGTTAATAATCGATGTGACCAGTACCCAGACGCCATACTGCTCACTGCCAAGAGTATGAATCACAAACGGATTGACCAGAAAAACCAAAATCAGCCTGACAGCCAGCGATAGCCAGCCTGAAAATATATTTTTGCCGATCTGCCTGTTTACATTAAACATAATTTGACAATATAATCAGTCAATAAGGTTCGGGATGATAAAATAAATAGTTTATATAATTTAATTTTTTCGACAATATTTTCATTTAGCCAACGAAATTAAATTCATTTCTGAATATTTATTAAATATGTTGCCAAATATATTTGGACAAATAATTCTTTACGCTTGACATGAACCGTAAGGCTATATATATTTTATATAAGTTAAAGAAAGGCTTTATATTATAAGCATCGGGCAGGCCTTTCTTGACTTTTAGAGCACAAGTGGCTATTAAAGGAGGAACCGCCAAAAAGAGAAGTTGTCGTTTGCCCGGTTTTTTGATATCTATTTTTTCGATAGTCTTTACGAAGTTTACGAATTCTGATACCGAATAAATTCAAATCGGTGTTTTCATTTGGGCAAACAATTCGGGAATAAATAGTTTTTACAGGATGTAAAAATAGTCTATGGATAATCTTCTTAAAATCATTGATGAACATATAGATAACAGCCGTATATTTCAGGCGCAGAAATTACTGGACAAAATCGATGTGGCATCATTGACAGAGCGACAATATGCCTATTATTGCCTTTTTTCCGGCCAGGTATTAATCAGGACCTCAATAGACGGTTTTGAAAAACCGCTGATTCATGCCCTGAATTATTTTAAAGAACATAATATATCCGACATGATTCGCAGGACAAATTATTTTTGCAGTTGGATACCCTTTAGCGTCGGCAAATATAATGAGACCATTGAACAGTTGGTCGAATCTTACGGGGATTTTAAGCAGCGTAATGAAACACGCTGGATGATGCGAACCCTGAATCAAATGGCCAATGTATATCATCTCTCCGGCGCCGTAGTAACCGCCATCGATTGTCTGGAAAAGTGCGCGGAATTAAACAAGCAATTATCTCAACCCAGTTCGATTCCGGCTTGTTTTTCTAACATCGCCACAGTTTATTATCTGTCCGGATATTTTTGTGAGGCGATAAAAAGATATGAGTCCCTTCTTCCTCAAATCGGCTCGATTTCAATCGAACGACAACGACATTTCTTCTTTAATTACGGCATGGCCTCAGCCATGCGAGGCGATATAAAGCATGGTATCAGTCTTCTGAAAAAGGCCCATATCCTGTCACGGACATCCAGTCGCGGAGAGATATATTATAAGGAATTACTGGCGTGGATTTATATTATTGACGGTCAATATAAAAAAGCGGAAGGACTGCTTATAAAGTGTCTCCAATATTCCAAGGAAGTGGCACCGGATTCTCATATATTAATTCGAGAGAATCGTCTTCTGGCCGATTCTTATTTGGGGCAGGAGAAATATGCCGAGGCCGAGAATACTGTTAAAAAGGCTTTGGAAATTTCAGAAGGAATAAATCGCAGGGTCGAAATAGCTTCCTGCCATCGGATTCTGGCGCGGATCGAATATCAAAAAGGTCATAATGAAAAATCACGCGAATGGTATGATCGTGCCTTTGAAGAATTATCCTATATCAGTTCACGTTATGAACTGGCTGTAACCAGATATTTTGCCGCGGTCTGTGGCCCGTACGATCAAACCGAACGTTTGGCCATGCTGTATTTGGCCCGGGAATATTTCGATTCGGAAAAGATCCAAAATTACACTCTTAAAATTGACCGGGAATTGACACGCCTGGCCGACTTAAGCTCGCCGCAAAAAATTCCCGATAATGGCGCTCCGGTATATCTGGCCGTACATCAAAAAAGCAGAAAAATCGTCGATTTGGCGCAAAGTATAGCCCCTTCATTGATGACCGTTCTTTTGGCCGGTCCCACCGGAAGCGGCAAAGATCAAATGGCCAAATATATTCACCATCTTTCCGGGCGCAAAGGAAAATTCGTTTCGATCAATTCCGCGGCTATTCCCGAGACAATGATTGAATCGGAGCTTTTTGGTCATCAGAAAGGTGCCTATACCGGCGCCAATAATAATAGATGCGGCCTTTTTGAGGAGGCTGACGGCGGAACTCTTTATCTTAATGAAATTGCCGAAAGTACGCCCGGTTTTCAAGCCAAACTTCTGGAAGCAATTGAAACCCGGACCGTTCGTCATCTCGGCTCCAATAAACCGATTACAATTGATATCAGATTTATCGCCTCAACCAATCGCGATTTAAAAAAACTTATCCGCGAGGGAAAATTTCGCGAAGATTTGTACCATCGCCT
Source organism: uncultured Ignavibacteriaceae bacterium (assembly GCA_964546545.1). Lineage (GTDB taxonomy): Bacteria > Zixibacteria > MSB-5A5 > GN15 > PGXB01 > CAZJLX01. Next base: position 3,387 of record CAZJLX010000027.1, read on the forward strand.
GCATGAGGTTGAGATTGCCATTCCCCCGCTGTCGCAACGCAGCGAAGATATTCCGGTTCTGATCAGATATTTTCTGGAAGAAAACGGAGGAATTACATCCTCCGCGACCGACACGGATTTGGCAAAATTCTGTCAACTTATGAAAAAAAGAAGCTGGCCCGGAAATATCAGGGAGTTAAGATCGGAAATTGAACGACTTTGTCATCTGGCCAAATGCAATATATCACTCATGTTGGAGATGACCAGGTCGGAAAACGGCTCCGAATATGAACAACTTCTGGCGGCGCTGGAAAAAACCGGCTGGAACAGGTCGGCTACGGCACGGCTGTTCAATGTCTCCGAAGGCACAATCAGATATCGTATAAAAAAATACAACATCTCGTTTTCTGATTCGTAATTTACGAATTATTCTTCATTGAATTCGTAATTTACGAATTCACCGTTCGGTACCAACCGGTACTATTTTTTATATATCAAAGTTAATCATCTACATGCTATTATGTTGGAAACTATATATCAATCCTGTTCAATTTTGGTACAACAATTGCAATAGTCATTTCCCAGGTAAACGACAGCTGGCAAACATTTAAAAATTTATTAACCGGCTGGATATCTGATTGACAGCAGGGCGGATTAAAGATATGAGCATAATCCGGTTCTATAGGTTCGGTTATGATCTCTTTCAAAAAATGAGCGGTGATGTTTATGGTCGAAAGACAATCACCCGGAATCATACGAGTCAAAGATATTTGACTATCCGGTGGATGAAGCCCGGGGCGAATCAGCCGCCAGCTGTACAATACCGGCAAACTGGTGGGGATTTCCTAATAATAACAGAATTGCCGGTTTGTTATACCCCGGGTTTCATTTTAACCGTAAGCCAGGCAAAGGAGGGATGCTACTGAAAAATTAATTATTAATTAACGGAACGGAGGGGGTACAACAATGAGTAACCAAGCACCTATAGGAGGGTGAAATGAAAAAGATAGGAATTCTAATGCCGTTTATATGTCTGCTGTTCCTTATTGCGGGTAGTCTGCATGCCGAGCGCATTGAGATTAATCCCGGGACGGCAGATATTACGGCCACGGTTGTAGAATCATCCGATCAACGAACAGTCGTACGATTTGAAATCGGAGCTTTCAACCGCGAGGCGATATCAATAGGCGGAGAAGATTACTTTATGGTGACATGTGGTGAAGAAGGCCTGTCATTAAATGCCGGCGAGCCGACTTTGCCGCACATTGCCAGGAGTATTATTATTCCGGATGATGCCAAAATGGAAATTCGGATCTTGTCCGCCGAATATACCGATTATCCGCAAACTGTCGCAGTCCCATCAAAAGGAAATCTGCTTCGCTCGGTCAATCCGGAGGATGTACCCTATACATTCGGGACGGTCTACCAGAACAATGAATTCTTTCCGACCTCTCTGGCAACCATCCGGGATCCATATATCCTGAGAAATTACCGGGGAACCGTGATTGACATGTTTGCTTTTCAATGCAATCCGGTGGAAAAAATCCTGCGGGTTTATTATTCGGTCGTGGTCGAAATAGTAAATATCGGACCGGGCGAAATAAACGTCTTCGAGGGTAACCGCGATGATTTTAAATCGGTCCCCGATTTCGAAGAGATATATCAGAGACGTTTTTTAAACTACGATTCATATCAGACTCGATATACTCCGGTCGAAGAGTCGGGCGAGATGCTTATCATCACTTACGATGGTTTTGCGTCCGACATGACACCTTTTGTGGAGTGGAAAAATCAAAAAGGTATAAAAACGACGATCGTTAATGTTTCAACAATAGGCAATAATAGTACCAGTATTAAAAATTACGTTCAGTCGTTTTATAATGCCAACAATCTGGCATTTCTTCTTTTAATCGGAGATGCTGAAAATGTCGCAACGCCATCGGCATATGGCGGAGAGTCCGATCCGACGTACGCTTTGCTGGCCGGTAGTGATAGCTATCCGGATATTTTCGTCGGACGTTTTTCGGCGCAGAGTTCTACGGATGTTCAAACCCAGGTAACCAGAACAATAAATTACGAAAAAACACCATCCGGTACAGACTGGTTTCACAAAGGAACCGGCATTGCGTCCAATCAGGGACCCGGTCATTATGGAGAATATGACAATACTCATATGAACTATATCCGGACTGATTTGCTAAATTATAATTACACTCTTGTTGATCAAATTTATGATCCCACAGCAACAGCTTCTCAGGTTTCAACAGCCCTGAACGGTGGACGAAGTATTGTCGATTACTGTGGGCACGGCAGCTATACCTCGTGGAGTTCATCTGGTTTTTCCATTACTAATGTTAATGCCCTGACCAACAACAATATGTTGCCCTTCATTCACAGCGTAGCCTGTGTTAACGGCGATTTTGGAGGCCAGACCTGCTTCGCAGAAGCTTGGTTGAGGGCGACCGATAACGGCAATCCGACCGGCGCCATCGCCACTTATATGTCATCGATCAATCAATCATGGTCACCACCGATGGATGCGCAGGACGAAACAATCGATCTGCTGGTAGCGGAATCGAAATCTACATTCGGCGGATTGTGTTTCAATGGCGCCTGCAGGATGATTGACATAAACGGTTCGGACGGTGCCAGTATGTTTAATACCTGGCATATTTTCGGCGATCCTTCGGTCCAGGTCAGAACCGATGATCCGGCGGCCATAACAGTCAACCACAACAGCCAGATCGATTATATAGAAACCGAATTCCCGGTCGAGGTGGTCGGTGTCGAAGGCGCTCTTTGTGCGCTCTATCATAATGGTACATTGTATGGTTATGATTACACTAACGCGTCCGGGATGGCTTATATTCCCATCAGTGAAACAATGCCCTCCGGAGCATTTCTGACATTAACTGCAACAGCCTATAATAAAGCGACGGTTCAAAATAGCGTGGAGGTTATAAGTGTTCCTCCCCCCGTAGCAGCCTTCGGTTCCAGCGACCCGATCGGGGCGGCTCCCTGGAGCATAATATTTCTGGATTCATCGACAAATAGTCCGACCAGCTGGCTATGGAATTTTGGAAATGGAGAGACATCGACCGCCCAGAATGTCTTTTATACATATTATGAGCCCGGTACATATACTGTTTCTTTAACGGCAACCAATGCCGGAGGCTCCGATACTGAAACGAAAATCGATTATGTACATATTTATGGTTTACCCACAGCCGATTTTACCGCTTCGCCAACCTCGGGTAACGGACCTTTGACAGTAGAATTTACCGATTTGTCGGAGGATGCTACTGTCTGGTATTGGGTTTTTGGTGACGGGGGAACATCGACACTGCAAAATCCGATTCATACCTACAACAGCTTCGGCGATTTTGATGTAACCTTAACGGTAGCCAATCTTGCGGGATCCGATGGCGAGACCAAATACGACTATATCAGCGTCGGAATGAGCGGAATGACCTTGTTCGGCGCCCCCGAAACATATAATCCGGGCGGCAATGCCGAATCGGTAACCGCCAATGATTTCGACGGTGATGGTGATATTGATTTGGCGGTCGTCACCTACTACCCGGAATATATGGTCATATATTACAATGATGGAAACGGGAATTTTACTTCCGGTGGAAATTATACTTGCGGTGATTCGCCCTATTTTGTCACATCAGCCGATTTCGATGAAAATGGATATCCCGATCTGGTGGTTGCCAATCCGATTAAATGGAATGGCGGCTATATTTCGATCCTTTATAACTACGGCTCATATTTCGGTTATAATGAAGATCATTATACCGGCGCCTGGTATCCTTATTCCATATCTACCGGAGATATCGATAACGACAGTGATACCGATATCGTCGTCGTTCAGGAAGACGGTAATAATATTGTCATTTTTAAGAATATTTATGGCTATTACTTCGGTGACACCGCTCAATATTTTATAAGCGGCTATTCACCGAAGTCAATCGTTACGGCGGACTTTAATAATGACAATTGGCTGGATATTGCCACCGCCGACTGGGCCAATATGTCGATTATGCTAAATAACGGGGATGGTACCTATCCGGCTTCAACCGAATATCCGACAAATGGCTCAGAGGGACGTTCAATTTGCGCCGGAGACTTTGACGGAAATGGCTCAATTGATGTCGCGGTAGCCAATACGGTCAGTGATAACGTCTCGGTCTTTCTTAATAACGGTGATGGCACTTTTGCCACCGCTGTACTATATGGAATTTGTAACGAACCGTATGGAATAGCCACTGAAGATTTCGATAATGACGGCTCTCTCGATTTGGTCATTGCCAATTCCTATTGCTCATCCGTTTCTGTCATGTTGAACAATGGCAACGGCACTTTTGGATCGGCAACGGAGTATAATACCGGAACAGGCACGAATTGCGTGATTTCGGCCGATTTTGACAATGATAATGATAACGATCTGGCTGTTGCCAAAGGTTATACGAGTAACAATCTTGCCATCCTACCCAATATAATTGATGCTCTTCCGCCGGCACCGATTTTGTCATATCCTACAGAAGGTTCCAGCACCACCGATCATTCGCCAACACTTAACTGGGAAGATGTTACAACGGCAACCAGTTACGATGTTGTTCTCGACAACAATTCCGATTTCTCATCGCTTACTCGGTCAAAAACCGGTTTGATAACATCGGAGTGGACTGTTTCTCCCAACCTATCCGATAACTATTACTACTGGCGCGCTCGTTCCGTCAACAATTACGGACCCGGCCCCTGGTCGGAAGCCAACAGATTCAGGGTTTGGACATCATCCGGTAATCCTTCATGTCCTGTTCTTTATGCTTTTGACGGCAACGATTTTAATCAGGAGAATCCGCTTTTGACAGCCTGCGAGCAGAGTAATTATACTGAAACGGTTACCGACTATTATCATGTTGTCAAACCGGTCGCCACTGAAAACGGCATCGTTCGTTTCCAATTGCGTGAAATGGAAGATGAAATTACATATCTCCAGGACATTCGGCTTATTACCGTCGACCATACGATCAATACCAAAGTGGCAGTATCTGCTGATGGTGAAATCGGTCTTTATAAGGATCTGATTGCTCCCCTGGCGGCTGTGGATCATCTTGGCATCGATCGTTTAAGTGAGGTTCTGGCTGAGGATGAAACCTTTTACACATGCGAAGGTCCGGGTTATCTGATTGTCACTTTCCCTAATACCGGTAACGGCGATGCGACCTTTGGATTTTCCGCCAAGGATAAAGTCGCCTGTATAGCAATTAAAAAAGAGAGCGACAAAGATGGACCGGCACCTCTGACCGGCTTCAAGGTAGAGTTTATGGATGCCGACGGCAACTGGGTCGAAGGCCCGCTAATGCCGTCACGTACCAATCATACTCAGGAAATGATCGCCAGCGGACTTCCGGTTGGAACAGATCAGGCTGAGATCAAGATGCGTATATCTTGGGAAGGCGGTTATTTCACCGACGTTATCCAGCAATATATTCCATCCACGGATACACCGGTGACCAAGACCCTGTCGGTTAAGAATCATAGCTTGATAAGCGAATCAAATCCGTCGAAAAATTCGGCTGATTTTGATAACTCGGAGCCACTGGTTTTGGTTAACGGCGATATATTTGAATTCAGCTTTAAAACAGATGGGGTAGGCTCAGGTATAACTCGCGACTATATTATTCAAGCTGTCGGACGATATATTCCTGATTATTCGGTATTTGGTAATTTAATACCGACTGAATTCCAACTTTACAGCAATTACCCCAATCCCTTTAATCCGACAACCAATATTGATTTCTATCTGCCCCAGGCGTCAGATGTAAAGCTCGATATCTACAACATCCTCGGTCAGCGCGTTACCAGGCTGATTGAAGGGAAAGTGGATGCGGGCATGAACACGATTACCTGGAACAGTACCGATCAGAACGGAAATCAGGTCGCTTCCGGCGTTTATTTTTACAAACTTTCGGTGGGCGACAAGAGTAAATCAAAGCGAATGGTTCTGGTCAAATAATAACCTGATTGTTTTTAAGGGGACGGAAATATTCCGTCCCCTTTTTTATTATAATTTTTCGGAAATTGCGACCAACCTCTATAAATAACATTCTGTTAGGGGGTAAAAAAATATCGAATCAGGCCCCTAAATAAATAAAATTTTTACCCGATACTAAGATTTAATAACAATTTATTAGCAAAATCAAATAACTCATTTTTTTGGAGAGGAATATGTATAACAATCATAAGCGGGCACGGGGGGGATTTACGTTAATCGAACTAGTTGTAATTATCATTATTCTTGGCATTCTTGCCTCAGTAGCTATCCCCAAGCTTTTTTCGGTAACCAGTGAGGCCGAAATAGCCGCGGCTCAAACTATGGTTGCTTCCCTTGAGTCGGCTCTATCAATGTATACAGCCAATCAATTTCTTGATGGTCAGTCAATTATCAGACATAATCCCTTTGATGATCTATCCAATATTCCCAGCAATTACAAAGGCGAGAATCAGAATATCAATACTACTAATACACCAGATTTATCATGGAGTTGGCGACCCAACCAAAACTGGATTGTTTATAATCCGAAAAAGAGCATTACCGGCGGTTGGTTAAGAGGCGGCGAACAATATATAGTATATCAAGTACAGGTTGTCCTAGATGGAGCCGATACGGTTGGTGTCCGACTGGAAACACCGAGCGCATATACATTTAGTTGGGATTAAATATTAAATAAAGGGCTGACCTTTTTCAGGGTCAGCCTTTTTTTATTGAGCTGTTATCTTAACGGTGCTCCACAATTAGTCAACCAGGTATCGCAGTCAATCGGAACCGGTCCGCCCTTATAAAGAAACGATATCAAATATGTTATATCGAATATATTGCAAACGCAGGGATCAATTCCGTTAGGATCTCCGCTACAAATTTCATACGGCGCGGGAGCAGATCCTCCCTTGTAAAGATAGCTGATCAAATAGGTTATATCAAAAATATTGATAGTGACATCATTATTGGCATTACCCGGTTCGCAATCACAGGGACCGCCGCTGCCGCCAAAATCTACCCAATAACCATGATTTAGACCATAATCGGTCGAATTCCCCCAACCAACGGCGGTTTGAGCAACTGTTCCGCTTAATTGATAATTGGCCGAGGTGCCTCCCTGGCACCCGCCGCCTGATATGACCCGCCAGTTAATCTCCTCCCCGGCTCGTTCAGATGTCCGGGCCATCAGAGCCAGAACCAAAACCGAAATAATAATGATAATAGTTTTCCCCATGTTTATTCTTCACTCTCTCCTTGTCGATTGAGATTATCCTTATCATTATTATAATTGGTCGATTTTTCCAGATCATAACCAAAAGCTTCCGGGTGCATATAATAACCCTTTTCAGCATTCGGTTTTTCAGTCTCGACCTGTTTTCTTGTTGATGATGCAAAAGCATCTTTACGCACCCCTGTTACCAGCCAGGAAATTTCCATAAACGGCAAACCTCCGGCGATAACAAAACGATTCCCGGATATCTTTTGAGCGATATAAACCGGTGCATAATTGCCGATACAGGTCAGTTGATAGCGAAAATCCTGATTTAAAGATTCAAAATACTCCGGAAGTTCGACCGTCGCTTCGCCCTTTGCATCAAGGGTAATATTGCCGTTGTAAATATTCATCATATCCGGCGAAGAGACATCATTGTGAAACAGGTATTGATTTTCCGGATCAAGAGGATGATCGATTTTATAACCGCCGCCCCCTTTCGTATTCAAACCGGTCGAGTGCAGATTACCGTAGCAATAAACGCCATAGTCGATATCGGAACCTCCGGCCGAACCGTAAACGCCATATTGATTGATCGCCGATCCGGCATATCCGTAAAGACCATAATTACTACTGCCATCGTAGGCGCGGCAACGAGCGCCGTAAGAATTGCCGACGCCGTAATCAAGGGTTTTGGCCTGCGTTTCCGCAAAGAGACCATAACGATCAGCTCCATTGGTTTCGGTTTTGCCATAAAAGGCGTAGGCCGTCCCGCCCGATGCCGGCAGGAGATGTTCCACATCGCTATAAACACCATACATTGTACCGGCGCCGGTATTATCCATGGTGATATAGACGCCGCTCCTGGCGGAGGAGGTAGCGTATGTCCGATGCAATCGGACCAAATAGGTCGATGAAGGATCCGAGTTATTGCCGATTCTTATACCATTGTCGGTAATTCTAAGAGAACTATCGTAGAACTGAGTATAGGCCGAACCGGGCAGACTGATATCGTCTATCACAAAATTTTTGTTTATGTTTACATCCTCATTAAAATAATTGGGATTGTCAAAGGTGTTACTGCTGCCGGCACTGATTGTGGCGGCGGTTCCTGAAATCTTGGTCGGATCAATATCAGCCGAGGGATTAATATCATTATCAACAATCGTTTGATTAATAATTTTTGCTGATGAGACCGAAGCATCGGCCAGTTTATCGGAAGTTACCGCGGCCATTCCGATTTTATCCGATGTCACGGCATTATTATCGATCATCGGCGTAGTGACTCCCTCACCATCGATCGATAAAGTAACACTGCCGGTCTGACCGCCACCGGTTAAACCGGCCCCGGCCATAATATCGGTTATCTCGCCGGTACCGGCAGCCTCCCACGCAAAAGTGGCATTATTCCATTTAATGACTTCACCGTCGGCGGCGCCGTTACGATTGATATCCTCGAAGTATATCGTATAATTCTGAATATTATCGGTGGTTACCGATTCAAAACCGAGCTGACTGTTTGTCACAGCCTGGTTTTGAATTTTATCAGAACTGACTGAATTGTCGGCGATATCTTTTGCATAAGCGGCTGTATCCGAACGAAGGGCATGATAGGTATAGGCACTCGAGACAATCCTCGTGCGCGGCACTATCTCGGCATCCGTACCGATCGTAATACCGAGATAGCGAACCGAACCCGAGGCAAAAAGATTATCCGGGAGAGGTATCAGCGATCCGAGTTGGTACTCAAAAAATCCGCTATCTACCTGGACCATTTGAAA
>CAZJLX010000028.1:0-8361 GCA_964546545.1 uncultured Ignavibacteriaceae bacterium
GAGTATCCGGCATAATTGACGGGGATATCCTCAAGCATCATCGCCGGAGTAATCAGGCCGAGTTCAAAACCGAGGGCATATACAAATGGTTTTAAAGCCGAGCCGGGAGAACGATATGACAGGGCACCGTTTATCTGTCCGCCATTGAGCCTGTCCTCGAAATCAGGCGAACCGACCAGAGCCAGCAACTCCGATGATTTATTGTCCAGAACCACCGCCGAAAGATTATTTATTCCTTTTTCTTTTAAAGTTCGGAAATAATTACAGGCCAGCCGCTCGGTTTGTATTTGTATATCATAATTAAGACAACTCTTTAATTCGCAGCTATCGGGAAACTGATTTATCAGGCTCTGCGAAAAATGCGGTGCAAAAAACGGCCGATCCATCCGCTCTGCAGGTATATCTTCTTCAATCGCCTGGTGATACTCATCTTCGGAGATATATCTTTTTTCTAGAAGATAAGCTAAAATAAAATCACGACGAATGCGGCATTTTTGTCGATTCAGGTCGGGTCGGAAATTATTGGGCGACGCCGGTATGGCGGTTAATATGGCCGCTTCCGAAAGTGTCAGTTGATCCGGCCGTTTGTTAAAATAAAAATATGAAGCGGCCCCGATTCCCTCGATATTGCCGCCGTATGGCACCAGATTAAAATATAACTCAAGAAGTTCATTTTTGGAGTAGTGCAGTTCCAGTTGAAAAGAGCGCAGCATTTCAATTATTTTGCTTTTAATCGTGCGCGGGCGACGATCCATCATGCGGGCGACCTGCATACTGATTGTCGACCCGCCCCTGACTATTCTGCGTTTTTTCAGGTTTGTCCAGGTCGCGGAAATTAGCGAAAAAGGATTAATCCCCGGATGATAATAGAAGAATCGGTCCTCACTGGCCAAAACTGTTTTAATCAGCCGAGGTGATATATTCTCCAGCCTGACCGGTTTGCGCCAGAAAAAATCTTCCGATGCAAAACAGTTAAGTAATTTGCCCTCGCGCGAATAGATAAAGCGCGACGGTTTTTTATATAGTCTTTTTTCGGGCAGGGGAAAGAGGTACATATCTATTATCAGCAGAGATAAAATAAATATCCCGGTTGCCATGATGATAGTTTTAATTCTGCCGCTGACGAACATCGGGGATTATTCTCCTTTGCCGTATGGATGTACTTTCATCACGCCCGACGAGGCGGCCGCCGCTATTACAGGATTGTACATACATTCCGCGGCGATCGGCGGGATATTAAACTCACCGGCTGAAATCGCTCTTAGGCTGTAATAGTACTCCACGTCTCTTCGATTGTTAAGCGACGTAAACAGAAGCAGACGATCGTCCCGGATATCCTGATACTCAATATCGCGGCCCGGTTTGGGTAACCATGATAATTTGGGAGTCGTTTTGAGGCGCGGATTTTCAATTTCCAGTCCGGCCGGTAACAAATCATTGATAACGACATTACTTAAATTTTTATCAGTCGCTCTGGCTTTAATATGACAGATTATCTGGTCGCCAAGAGAAAGGTCGTGATAATCTATCGGTGAACCGTCAATATCCAGATATTCGCGCGAGATTATTATTCCTCGACTGAACTCCTGCGGGGCATTGTTGATCGGGACACCGCTCGCCTGCCAAAAATAAAAGCATGTTCCGTCACCGTCGATAGTGATGGAAACATTTTTACCGCCGATATCCCTGCGTATCAGTTGAACATCCTTTGAATCTATTTTGTATGATTCGTCGTCGATATTAATAAGTCCTTCAAAATTAAGGTTCGATTGTCCCGACAGATATTTGCCGAGTGACATCAGGCCAAATGCATTTTCCTGCGTTGTGTACCATCGACCGGCCTGGGCGCTTTGCATTAAATCGAAGGCAAGCACGGCCGTCGACGGATTCTGCTGGTCGATTTCATTCAGAACATCAAGTAGGATAGCATTGGTCCGAACCCCGGAACTGAATATTCCGCCGGTTTCCGGCTCGAAGATAGCCGGTTGAATCTCGGTCGGAATTAAAGAACGAGCAAGTTCAATATCACCCGACCGGGCCAGAGCCCCGGCCAATTGGTATCGGCTGAATGGCGGCAGATCGTCATCTTTTATATCATGCAGAAAATTGACGATGTTTTTCTTAAGCTTACCCGCCCCGGACAGAACATAAGCGGCGTAAATGCGTTCCGACATATTTAAGTCTTTTTCTTTACCAGCCGCGATATTGTACAGATTACGTCGAATCTGCTTATCCAGAGACGGATCGATATAGTATCCCGCTTTTTGTGCCTCAAGCAGGAAGTGAGAGGCGTAGATTGATGACCAGTGATTTATATATCGGCTGTTACCCGGCCAAAACGAGAAAGAACCGTTTTCGCCCTGCATTCCGGTCAGTCTTAAGATGCCTTCGCGAATAAAATATTCAGCTCCTCCAGAACCTATCAGGTTCGTATCGGCGAATCGTATCAGATCGTTAAAATACAATAAAGGAAAAAGCCGGGATGTGGTCTGTTCCAGACAACCATACGGATAGCTAAGCAAATAATTTATGTTTCGCGTAAAACCGAGGGCCGGGAACCCGGACGTTTTTAAAATATATTGTTCCGTGCCTTCGACCCAGCCGGTCGGCATCTCGAAAAAAGCCGACATATTTTTACCGGCGATTCCTGATCCGAATTTTGTTTGCAGAGGCTGGACCGGCCGGTTGGGGAGTTCAAATGATATTTGTGTACTATCGATTCCGTTGGTTGCTTTTATTTTAAAATTTACATTACCCGGTTTAAGCCCGGCTTTAATTTTAAATATTACATTACCCTCGGAGTTTTCGGCCAGCCTGATTGACCGTCCGGCCGGTGAAATTATTTCGACCGGTCCGTCGCTCGTCAGAGTGATTTTAAATTTATTATTTTTTCCACTGTTATTAAAAATCGTTATGAGGCCCTCGACAATATCGCCGGGGCTGATAAATCGCGGAAAGCTTTCCTGAATGACAATCCTGTCGCGGACAGTTATTTCCGATTCGGCCGTACCGAAACTTTTGCCCTGAACCGCGACCGCCGTCAGTATCAGTTGCCCGTTGAATTCGGGGATATCGAAAGAGACTATCGCCTGACCGGTTTCATCGGTTTTGACAATTCCGGACCAGAGCGAAACCGGTTTTACCCGATGCGATGTTATTGGATTAAGATGCCGCGCGGGAACAGCCTTGATCATCTCTGATCTCCCGCCGCCCGGGCTGAGATGACTTGCGGCGCGCTCTATCTCGGGATAAATCAGTGAGTATATATCGTACGATTTTAAATATAGCTGTTTTTGGCCGTAGAAAAACTGCAGCGGGTCGGGAGTTTTAAAATCGGTCAACTGCATTATCCCGGCATCCACCGCCGCCAGCGTAATTTCGGCCGCCATTTTATTTTTGGTGCTTAATCTGATTTGTACTCTTTTACCCGGCTTAATCACTTCCGGGGCGCTGATGGACAAGCCGACATCGTAAGATTGCTGCGACAATTTTAAAGGAGCGACGCCATAGGCACGGGCCGGGGAGGCTTTATCGACGTCTTTGGCCTTTTTGATTATCGTTGCCGAAATATAAACATTGGGGAAATAATCTCTTTTGATCGGCAGGTTTATTTCGGCGCTGTTATTTTCCATACGATAGGTTATAAATTCCAGCACTTTTTCCTTTTCCACGGTCAGTAAAAGCGTCCCGCCGAAAGGAGCGCGGATCTGCACCACGGCATTTTCGCCCGGCTCGTACATATTTTTGTCAAAATCGATTTCGATTCGATCCGGCTGTTCCATTGACCAGGGTGCGTAGTGCCAGCCGGAGGCGTACAAAAATCGCGCCGCTGAATGACCGCCTTCCATATCAAACGCGACTACTTTATAACGACCGTTCTGTGGCGGTGTAAAACTTACGGTAGCGCCATTGGGCGAAACGGTCACGTCGGCCGAATCCAGAAGAATCTCTCGCTTTTCCGAAACATAACGATAATAACCCCGGTTATCCGGCTTAAGCAATGAATGATAAACAATCTGATAAAAATTAACCCGGACCTTTTCAATATTTTGCATGTCGCCTTTTGAATCGATCGCGATTAATTGTGCCTCAAACGGCTCACCCGGTTTGGCGTAACCTTCGAAATTTAACTTGACGCCGATATATCTGTCGTACGGATGAATTATAAACTCGGAGTAATTATTTATGGCTCTTCCGCCCTGCTCCGAAACCGAAGCTGTCAGCAGACCTTTCAGCGCTGAAGGTGGTCTCATATCGCGCGGAATTTCATATTTATAAGTGTGCTTCCCGGAATCATTCAGCAAAGTATCGCCGAGGTTGATATCTATCCGTGAAAATTTACGCTCATTGTCCGAAAATGAGAAGGCCGCCTTACCTTCGGGGGAAAAATTGAATGATCCAAGAGTCAGATGCCCCGATACTTTATGCCCCGCCGTCGGCGGTCCGAAGAGGTACTTACCGGTTATTTCTATATTGACTGTATCGCCGGCGTTATACTCACCCCGGTCACTATTTACCTCGGTTTTTATTTTATCCGGAATGAATTCCTCAACCTGAAACGAAGTTCGCCCGATCTCATAATCTTCGCCGATCCGGGCAATTATGTTATATTGACCGGTCCGTGCAAAATCGGGAATATGAAGAGGTAATTCCAAAAAGCCACTGCCGGACGAATTAACACGAAATGATTTAAATTCCCGGCCGGCCGGATCACGGATTATCAGAAAATATGGAAATTCGGGCGGAATCGCCCCGCCGACCGTGCGCACAATCGATGCTATATTGGCCGTATCACCCGGTCGAAAAATATTCCGATCAAGATAAAGATAGGTTTCATATCCTTCATTGAGATAGGGCCGACCGCCAATATCAAAATCAGTCATCGGCAGAAGAGATTCTTTAAACGACAGGTACGACAGATCATTATTCTTTTCGGCGGTAATCAAAAACGGTTCAAAATTTCCGATTTTTTCTTTTATATTTTCAAAGAGGACAATACCGCGCGAATCGGTAAAACCCTCCAAAAGCAACTGGTTATTGCGGCTGAACAGCTTTATGGTTGCCTTTTCAATCGGCTCCGCTCGGTCGAGCGAGTTGGCCCAAACCATCAAATATTCACCTGATGATTTGGCCATCAGTCCGATATCGGTTTTCATAACCAGTCGGGAATCGAAGGTCCATCGTCTTTCCTTAACCCGCGCCGAAAGACGGAAAATTCCTTTGGCCGTATTGCTTATTATTTGACCGATATCAATAGTTGTTATAAGCGGTTTGTTCCGTACGGCGATAAGTTCCTTCTCCTGAGAGAAAAAATGCCGACCGATATCCGACAAATTGCTCCGGCTGTAATTATGATAAGCGGAGAGATTGCTGGTCATAGCATAAACAAGGTTATTAGCGAAAATCTGCTCAACCTCGACCGATATCGAGTCGACATTCACCGTTTCAAGTTCCACCAGCCCGGGGCCATAATAGGGCAGATAAGCGGCTGTCGAGACAAATTTCAAAGAGGGTGACAAATCGGGAATTTTTACTTTCGATGAAAATTCATTTTCCAGAACCGAACCGTCATGCGACGGTGCTCCTTTCGCGAGTTTGACCTCATAGACCTCACCCGATTTAAAATCACCTTTTAGATTTATCGTCTGATAACGCTGCTCCGCTGTGAATTTGGTTTCGGGTGATAGAGTTAAATATTCCTTGATGTAGTCAAGCGGCACCGCTTTGGACAACTGCAAATATATAACGGCCTGATTATACTCGATTCCGGCCGTTAAGTTTTTAATAAAAAAGCGAGTGAATTTTTTTACCAATATTTCTCTTTTGTATTCCCGATTGGTCGATTCACCGCAATTTTGGCAGGTTAATCCCTTTTTGATAATTAGATCATAACGCTGGTCTTTATTATCTTTTTTGAAAATTTCGGTTACAATAGAGACAGATTTGGCATAGGCTTCGTCAAGATTTTCAATCTCATAATCCAGACTCGATTTTTCAGTATTCTCTTTGGCTCTGATGACAAGCTTATCCTTTAATTTGTCCAGATCGACCATATAGCTAAATTCGAAAATGATTCTTAATCTAATCAATCCCGGATTATCTTTGTCGAACAGGGGATACCATTCGAATTTATTAACCGTCAACGGGTCAGTTTGAAAAATAAATTTCCGCTTTTCGTTTATTTTATTTCCGTTGATATAACTCCCCGACCTGTCCAGTTTGACACTGTATTCGGTCGCGGGCAGAAGCGGATTATCAGGATAGAAACGGAGTACGTCGGTTTCTATCCAACGCGCCACGCCCGGAATATCAGGTTTAAATATCAAAGGCGAAGATATAAGAGTCGTATTCAGGCTGCCCCGCCCAACCAGATCGTTGGAGAACCGGACCGTTATATTGGTTTCGCACCCGGTAGTCTCCAGTGGTTCGAGTTTGACGACCCTGACCTTTGTATCCGGTTGGATATCACGATTTTGAGCCGGTAATTCAATTGAGATCAGACCGGCAAGTAAAAGACCTGTAAAAAATATAATAGCCGGACGCAATTTTGTTTTTAGAAAAGAAAACATCTTTCCCCCGAAAATTGTATATGTTGATTAAAAAATAATGTGACCTGTTATATTATACACGTCAGTTCCTCCGAGTTCCCTTAGTCTGCTTTATGTTTTATAAATTATTAAAAAATATCAGTTTCCCGGCAAAAAACAGCAAAAAAAGGTCTGTTAAAACCGGCCGAACGCCCAGATTTTGGTGTAAGCAATTTATTTGTAAGATCTTATAACCAGACCAAAGATTTTTTTAAGAATATATAATGACAGACTCAAATACAATTGAAATCGCCAAAATTACGACATTTTCGTAAGAAACGTGAACAACATGTTATGATATTAGGACTTATACTAGTAAATGGCCTTTAAACAGGTCTGGCTCTTCCTAATTTATAGTTAAACAAGCTGTTAGAGCCGCCGATAACAATAATAATTCGAGTTAAACAGCAGCAAGGCGGGAAAATATGAAACATCTTGAGGCTTTATTATTATTGGCAATGATGACAGTGTCGATATTTTTCGTTTTTCCTTTGGATATCTTTGCCGACGAGACAAATGAAAAAACACATTTTGATATGAGCCTGGAAGAATTGATGAATATCAAAATCGTGACCGCTTCCAGTTTCGATCAAAAAGTCAGCCAGGCCAGCGCCATTATTGATGTTTATACATCCGATCAGATTAAAGATCTGGGCGTAGATAATCTTTACGAGTTTTTAAGTTTTCTGCCCGGTATTGAAGTTATGGAAACCTATTATGGTTATACCGATATTCAGTTTCGGGGAATACTTCAGGCACACTACAACAACAAATCGAGTTTACTCTTAAACGGCCAGCCCTTGTATGATGAAATAATTTCGTCATATTATCTGGAGCAGATACCGGTTTCATCGATTGAGCAGATAGAAATTATTCGCGGCCCCGGGTCGGTTCTGTATGGTACAAATGCCTACGCCGGTGTTATTAATATTATCACCAAAGATGGTAAATCGATGAATGGCTCATATATTTCATTAAAAAGCGGAAGTTTTAATACCAAGCGAACCAGCTTTGCTTTCGGCCGGGAAAAAGACGGCATAAATCTGTTTTTCGGAGGCGAATATCACGAAAGCGACGGGTATGAAAAGACGATTTATTGGGATGAAGATGATTCCACTCTGGCGGCCGGATATACCGGTGAGACACCGTACGGTAACCGAACTCTTGGTTTCTATCCGGACGATCCGGACAGCTATGAACATGATTATGTCAATTTGTTTACATCGATCGGCTACAAGGATATTATTTTAAATGCAATCGCGTTTGAAAGCACCAAGGATAAATTCGGAATTATACCCACTATGGTATCGACCGGTGAGAGAAAGGTCCAGGGATTCGGTCTTAATACCCGGTTTCAAAAATCATTTTTTGATAATAAAGTGCTTTTTAAAAGTATTATCTGGTATGATCAGATCAATAAAGACGAGCGGATCAATGCCTATCCCCCCGTTAGCCGGGCAGGTGGTACACCGAATGATCAGCAATACGGAGGACAGAAAAGCGGTTTTCAAAGTCAATTAACCCTGCCTTTGTTTGATATGGTGGATATTTTGGGTGGGATTGGTTTTGAGTATTCACATGCTGACCCTTATATCTATATCTATACCGATTCAATTTCGGCCGATGGTGAACCGCTGCAAAATTTGGCGGCTAATGCTTTTCCCCGGGAAAAATATACCAATGATATGTGGGCCTTTCTGCAATCGACCATTCACCCTGTCGATAAAGTCGATATTCAGGCCGGGATTCGATTTAATAATAATCTGCAGGCCGG
>CAZJLX010000028.1:8461-12327 GCA_964546545.1 uncultured Ignavibacteriaceae bacterium
TTTTACACCAAAACAGATAAGGTCATAGAACGACGATCATTGACGACGCAGGAAATATATGATTTGAACAACGTACCCGGGTATGGTACCGGGACGATGACATGGACCAAAGGATTCGTATATTACAACAGTACCGGAGGAACTTATCGGGGCGTCGAACTGACTTTTCAGGGCAAACCGATCAAACAGGTAAGCCTTCAGGGTAATACTACCTATAAAACCGGAGAAGATGATGACGGTAATAAACTGAAATATTTCGCTCCTTTTCTTGCCAATCTGTCAACCAGATATTCTCCGATTGATCCGCTCAATATTACGTTCACCGTACAATATGTTTCCGAGCGGGAGGGCAACTATGCGGCCCAGTATGCCTGGCAGACCTGGGCCGAATCGGATGCCGGGGGTACCGACTATACGCTGGATGCGTACACTTTGTTAAATGCCCGGGTCGGATTAAAACCGGCCTCCTCCATTGAGATATCGTTGATAATTAAAAACATTTTGAATGTGGAATATTTTTATCCGGAATATATCAGGCGCAGCATCCCATATATTCCGGGCGGTCCCGAAAGATCGTTTTTTGTAGAGATTGGTTATACGCTTTAAATTTTATAATCGGGGGGCCGATCCAACCGGCTTATAGAATTGATATATTTTTTTAGAAATTTATTAAAGGACAAGTTGGTGGGGATGATATATAAATATCTTCTCCATATTATTCCTTTTGTATTACTTTTGGCCATTGCACCGCAATTGCGGGCACAGTCGGTCCAGCCGACCGAATATGATATCAAAGCGGCTTTTCTTTTTATTTTTGCCAAATTTATAAATTGGCCGCAGAATAATCAAAACGACACCGACTCGTTATTTAATATTTGTATTCTGGGCGAAAATCCATTTAAGGAATTATTGAAACAGGCCGCCGAGACTAATAAGATTAAGGGACGGGTCGTCAAGGTTCGGGAGATTCGGACGCTTGATTCACTCGATACCTGTCATATTTTATTTGTCGCCTTGTCCGAAACAAATTATTACAAAGCGATTATTGAATCGCTGGGAAATAATTCAATCCTGACTATTGGAGAATCAAGGGAGTTTACCGACAACGGCGGAATTATAAATTTCTTTGTCAAAGACAATAAGGTTCGTTTCAGAATAAATGTCAATGCTGCCGCAAAAGCCGGATTGGATATAAGTTCCAAATTATTAAAACTGGCCGAACTGACTCAAAAAGATTAAGTGGGATACTAATTGTGAAAATATTGCATGATATGTCTATCAGGAACAAATTAATGATCGTCGTTATGTTCTCGAGCGGAATTGTCTTTCTTCTGGTGGGCGCCGCCTATATGAGTTATGATTATAAATCTTATCGATCCACGATGGTTCAGGATTTGATGATTCTTACCGACGTGATAGCCTCCAACAGTACCGCCGCGCTTGCCTTTAATGATTATAAGGACGCCCGAAAAACATTATCAGCCCTTAAGGTGCAGGAACATATGGTTGCCTCATGTATTTATGATAGACACGGCAAACAGTTCGCCAAATATAAAAGCGACCCTGATGTCCCGGTGCCCGATTTATTACCCTCACTACCCAATGGTTTTAGTTTTGGGGATAACCGTCTGGAAATGATTCGACCGATCAATCTGGACGGGGAAAAAATCGGTGATGTTTACGTGCATATTAATTTACTGCAACTGAGGTCAAGAATGCGGGGGGTGATAACCGCGATGGCCATAATGATATTTATTGCTTTTGGATTGGTTTTTGCAATTGTGGCCGGGCTGCAAAGGGTGATTTCAGTTCCCATCCTGAAATTGGCCGGAATCGCGCGACTGGTATCCGCGGAAAAAGATTATTCGGTCAGAGTGGCCGAACAGAGTAAAGATGAAGTCGGATCGTTGGTAAAGGCATTTAATGATATGCTGGAACAGATTCAATTTCGCGATCAGAAATTATTAAAAGCCCATGATGAACTTGAAGATCGTGTCCAGGAACGAACCCGGGAACTGAAAGCGGAGATGGCTGAAAATGAACGGGCCAGAAAACAGATTAGCGAATCATTAAAAGAGAAAGAGACTTTATTGAAAGAGATTCATCACCGTGTCAAAAATAATCTACAGGTGATTTCCAGCCTGCTCTATCTTCAATCTAAAAAAATCGGCGATAAAGAATCGCTAGATATTTTTACAGACAGTCAGTTACGCGTCAAATCAATGGCTTTGATACATGAAAATTTATACCAGTCCGATAATTTATCCCAGATTGATATTAGAGAATATATCGGCAAGCTGATAAATTACTATCTGCAGTCATACCGGGATAAAACCAAATATATATCCATTAAAAGCGACGTTGAACCGATAAAGCTGGGAGTCGATATTGCGGTACCCTGCGGTTTGATAGTCAATGAACTGGTCTCCAATTGTTTGAAACATGCATTCGAAGATATGCAAGAGGGGCTTATAGAAATCAGTGTAAAATGGAATATCGATAATGATATTGTTCTGTCGGTATCGGATAACGGTCGGGGAATTTCCGAACAAATTGATTTTAAAAACGGTTCGTCTCTGGGTCTACAGTTGATCGATAATCTGGTGCGTCAGTTAAACGGTAATATTTTAGTAACAAATAATAAGGGTACAAGAATAGATATTGTTTTTGATGCCAATATTTATTCCAAAGGGGGATTTACGAAATGCGCAGAAAAAATATATTAATAGTCGAGGATGAAACGATTGTTGCCCTCGAAATAAAAGAGCGCCTGGAATCGAGCGGATATGTCGTAATAGCCTCGGTTACCACGGCCGAGGAGGCCATAAGGTATTGTGATACTGAATCGCCCAATCTGGTGCTGATGGATATTATGCTCAACGGCGAAATTGATGGTATCGATTGTGCCAAACATATTTATGAAAATAATAATATACCGGTCATTTTTCTGACCGCCAATTCCGATTCGAATACTCTGAAAAAAGCGATGGATACCAGCCCTTATGGCTTTATAGTGAAACCGTTTAATGAGCGGGACCTGTTAATCAGTATTGATATTGCACTGGATCGTCATGAGATAGAAAAACAATTAAAAGAGACCAAACAACTACTTTACACTATTCTCAGATGTATGAGCGACGGTATTGTTGCAGTTGATCTTTCCGGCGAAATTAGATTTGTCAATCCGGCCGCGGAAATTTTGCTCTGGAGTAAAGCGGATGTAATAATAGGCACGAATATTCTCGAAATTACCGATCCGGTAAGCAGACAGGATGAAACCAAAACCATGAATCTAATCGAGTATATAGCTCAGAAACGAATTAAGATGGATCTGAACAAACTGAGCAGAGGTCTGATTATTAACAACAAAAAAATTGATCTCGATGGTTCAGTGGTGCCGATTATAGAGGATAATGGTGAGGCATCCGGTGTCATTTTTGTCTTGCGGAACAAGCAACCAAAGGAAAAAACAGCGGTTGCAGGCAAAATAAGATAGTCCAGAATACCCTTTATAAAATGTGGTCATATTATTAGGTCTAATCAGGGGGCAGTCCCCACATTTTCCTTATAACTAATTGTATTGTAGTTGATTGTGATGGTGAAAGTGGAGTTGGGATACAGTCTTAAAAGAAGACTTCGCAAATTGACCAAAGTTATAGACTGAAAAGAGGCGAAAGCTGTCCTGCTACAACTATATACAAACGATTTTATGATAGTCGGTAATTCAAAAAAAATCGGACAGAACTTACATTTTAATGAATAACATTGAATTAAATTATGGCGTCCCCAAGGGGATTCGAACCCCTGTTGCCGCCGTGAAAGGGCAGTGTCCTAGACCGGGCTAGACGATGGGGACGCAAACTTTC
>CAZJLX010000029.1:0-12295 GCA_964546545.1 uncultured Ignavibacteriaceae bacterium
ATCGAACGGGAAATTCATCGATTGACCTTAAATACTCGGTAAGATTTAAATGATGAGCAGGTTTATAACATTATTTTTCCTGTCGATACTGATCTGCGGATCGGCGTTTGGAGCATCACCCGGTTCAAAAAAAATAAAAGTCACGAAGGTCATTTTTGAAGGGAATAGTACCTTCTCAAACGATCGGCTTGAAAAACTGATGCTGACGCGGCCTTCAAAATTTCTGGCGGCTTCATACTATTATCCCGAACTTCTGAGCGATGATCTAGATAATCTATCGATTTTTTACCAGCAAAACGGTTATCTCGAGGCCAAAATTGTCAATTATAACGTCGACATTGATACCTTGAAGGCACATTGCACGATAACAATCAAAATCGATGAAGGTCCGATAACCCTTGTCGGCGGCGTGTCTGTTCTTGGAAATATCGCTTTTAATGACTCGACAATCTTACAACAGGTCAGATTGATCAAAGATGAACCTTTCAGGCGTAATTTGATTCAGGATGACCAGTTGGCGATTCTTTCCTTATACGCTGATTCCGGGTATCTTGAGGCTGTTATCAAACCTGATATAAAGATTAACCGGGAGGTTCATACCGGTTTTGTCGATTATCTAATATCTGAGAATTCCTGTTTTTCGGTTGGAAATATTTTTATAAAGGGAAATGAGAAAACCAAACGCAGAGTAATCCTTAGAGAACTCTTATTGAAATCAGGTGAAACCATAAAATATTCCAAATTGCTTTCGACCCAGAGACAACTTTATTCTACCGATCTTTTTGAATCGGTTTTTCTTAACGTCCAGCCCAATATTGACAGCCTTCCCAACCTCAAAGATATTCTGATTGAATTAAAGGAAAAAGAAAGTAGTGAATTCAATTTTTTACTCGGCTATGGTTCGGAAGATAAGGTTCGAACGCGGCTGGAATTTATCACCAAAAATCTTGCCGGTACGGCACGAAAAGCCGGAGTCGGCCTGAAGGCTAGTTTTATCCGTCGTGCTGTCGATGCCTCCTTTACGGATCCGAGATTTTTCGGAATGCGTTGGCGTTTCGATATTAACTCGATGTTTGAATTTTACGAACAACCCGGCTATGATGTCAGTCGTTTGACAAATTTAATTTCGATCGGCCGTCCCCTTTGGAAAAAGGCCTATTTAAAAACCTCTTTCAGATATGAAGACGCCCGTCTTCGCCATATTGTCGTTACCGAAAATATTGAGACACTCGATCCGAAAGTGCGAAGCATTATGCTGACTTTGTCGCATGACAGTCGTGATAATCTTTTTGATCCCCGCAAGGGTGTTTATCTGGAATGGTCCAACGAATTCGCGGGCGCTTTTTTAAAAGGCAATAACACTTTTTCGCGTTCGGTCATCAGACTAAAATCATTCTTTGATTTAAACAATAAAACAATCCTGGCCAGCGCTCTCGAAATTGGACTGATACATCATATTGGAGCATATGATGAGATACCTTTAAGTGAGAGATTTTATACCGGGGGAACTAATTCACTTCGCGGTTTTAAATATCAAAAAGTCGGGCCTTTGGATGCGAATAATAATCCCCTGGGAGGCAAATTCATGATAGTCTGGAATCTGTTTGAAATCAGAAGATCATTATATAAAACATTGGGTGCGGTAATGTTTGTCGATATCGGTAATGTCTGGAATAACATAAACCAATTCAGTTTATCGGATATGAGAATATCGGCAGGCCCGGGGTTGCGTCTAGGTACACCCATAGGTATACTCAGATTGGATTATGGAGTAAATCTTGATAAAAGAAAAGATGAACCCCTAGGTCTGATACACTTCAATATGGGGCATACATTTTAAGAGTCGAATAAATGGAGGTCAATATGGATTGGGAAGGAATCTTAAAAACATTAACACATTTCATGGCTACCAAAGGATTATCGATCGGGCTGATTATCGTCCTTTCCTTGATAGCCATCAAGCTGTCTAATCTATTATCGAAAAGAGTCATTAGACTGGTCCAAAAAGGCAAGGATGAGGATGAAATTTTAAAAAGAACCAAGACGCTTGGCTCCTTACTCGGCTATGTCTTTATGATAACCATTGCATCTGTGGCGGTGGTGATGATATTGGGAGAACTCGGCATTGAAATCGGTCCGCTCCTGGCGGCCGCCGGAATTGTCGGTCTGGCTATCGGTTTCGGTTCGCAACGGCTGGTCGAAGATATCATCAGCGGCTTTTTTATTCTGATGGAAGATCAGGTAAGAGTGGGAGATTATGTGCAGACAGCAGGCAAGAGCGGTATCGTGGAAAAAGTCAGTCTTAAGCTGACCGTGTTGAGGGATTTGGCGGGGAATGTTCATTTTATAAGAAACGGAAAAATCGATATTGTGACAAACATGACCAAAGAATATTCGAGGTATATATTTGAAATCGGAGTGGCGTACCGTGAGGATGTCGATGAGGTCATACAGGTTATAAAGGAGATTGATGAAGATCTTCGCAAAGACCCGAATTTTAATTCATTGATATTGGAACCGATGGAAGTCCTGGGGCTGGATCAATTCGCCGATTCCGCCTTAATTATTAAAGCTCGCACCAAAACGAAACCTTTCAAACAATGGATAGTGGCCCGCGAATTCAACCGCCGCCTGAAAATGAAATTTGACCAACTTAACATTGAAATACCCTTCCCGCATGTGACATTATATGCCGGTCAGAATAAGGACGGAACGGCCGCTCCGTTGAATGTTCACATGCACCAAAGTGAATAATTATATTATGTCGAATCTTTAGCGTGGGGCGATATCGGCAGACGATCGACGATTCCATGAAGCAATCGTCCAAGAATATCCGCGCCCGTTATGATTCGTCTTTCCGAACCCCATAATATAATAATATCTTTATCGATAACATCATCGGATGAGTGTTCCGGTTCCACCTTGAAACGCCAGATTACTTTACCAAGAGGCGTCTCAATATCTTCAACAATTATGGGATAATGGCAGTAATCAAAGGGGTCAAATGTTTTGTAATGGAACAGTGCATTTCTTAAAAACCCATCGGCATCGATAACCATATAGGGATGATTATTTTCATTCGTAATTATCACCCATCTTTTATATGACAGGTTGATCTTTCGTAAAAAGGCATCTTCCGAAGAATTGGATATATCGGGGAAAACCGGCTTATTGTCCGATGACGGCATCTGAATTATGCTGTTCGGGTCTATTGTCTCTCCCTCTTCGACAATTGGCAAATCGTCAAAAACAAGGAAATTCAAGGCGCCTATTCCTTCAATCTTGTCGACATCTGTTTCCGATGATTCAATATGTTTTTTAATGACTTCCCGAAACGCGTTTTCTGAAAAAAATAGGGCTCCTTCCATTCCAAGCCACCAATCAAGAATTTTGGATGAAGGCTTGGCTAACGGATATAAAAGAACCTGATAAAATTTGAACAGGGGCGAAAGTAAGGACGCCATTTTTAAGGCATGGCGGGAAAAATATGCCTGTGGCAATATCTCACCAAAAAAAGTTATAAAAAAGGTCGAAAATAAAAAAGCGATTAATCCGGCCATAACCGAATTCGCGAGTATGGCGAGCAATGTGTTAGCGGCCACGTTTCCCCAAAGTATTGTCGTTAATGTATAATTAAAGTCCTCGCGCAACTTTAAAACTTTCTCGGCTTTGGGATTTCCGATTGAGGCTTCGACCTCAAGCCTTAACCGGCCAATTCCAAATAAAGCCAGATTTAATCCCGAAAATATTCCGGATTGAGAAAGGCAGAACAGGATTCCGATCCATGTTATTATTTCAATTGACATAATTATTCTCCACGCGTAAGTTACTCGCAATTAATAATACGCCAAATTTAATAAAATTCAAATGATGAAGTTTGATGATTCACTGGACAATCGACCGATTTTAAAACTTACGCGGCCGTTTGTCAAGTTTCTGCGGATAGAATCGGCAAGTAGTATTGTGCTGGCAATCTGCACTATATTTGCTATTGTCATCGCCAATACGGAATTCCATGTTGCATATCTCGAATTCTGGAATCGATTTTTTCAAATATCTTTTGGCGATTTCTCCCTGTCATATCCATTGTGGTATTGGGTCAATGACGGCTTAATGACCATATTCTTTTTTGTCATCGGATTGGAAATAAAGCGCGAACTTATATCCGGGGAACTGCGGGAATTCCGCCGGGTCATACTGCCGGTTATAGCAGCATTTTTCGGTGCGTTACTCCCGGCACTTATTTTTTTATATTTCCAGGGAGGAAAATTCGGCGAAAACGGATGGGCCATTCCTATGGCTACCGATATTGCTTTTGTAGTCGGCGCTTTAACTGTGCTCGGCAAAAAGATTCCCCATGGTTTAAAAGTATTTTTGTTATCGCTGGCCATAATAGATGACATTATCGCCATCGTCGTTATCGCATTGTTTTATTCGGCCAATATCAATATAATGGCTCTTTTGCTGGCCATTCTTGGTTTGCTGTTGATGATTATTATGAACAAATCAGGCATTCGAAATATCTGGATCTATGTTTTTGTCGGGGCTTTTATCTGGCTCGCCACATTAAAATCGGGAATACATCCGACAATCGCCGGAGTTGCTATGGGTTTACTGGCTCCGGTCACCGCCCTGATCCCGAAAGATAAACTGATCTCCAGTCTGGAGGCGGTTGGCTCACGGATAAGATCCGAAAATCAGGAAAGCCTTAAAATAAAGTATCGGGAAATTCTGGAAAAGATGGAGTTTACTTCAAGAGAAGCTATCTCGCCTTTGGAGCGAATTGAAGTGGCGCTCCATCCATGGGTCGCCTTTTTGATTATGCCAATTTTTGCCCTGGCCAATGCGGACGTGCCGATAAGTATGCATCAATTGGGCAATTCGCTGGCGATTGCGGTCAGTTCCGGATTGGTCGTCGGAAAACCGATTGGGATAGTACTTTCATGTTATATACTTGTAAAGCTAAAACTGGCTGACCTGCCCAAAAATGTAAACTGGCGCATGATGGTTGGCGCCGGATGTCTGGCCGGTATCGGTTTTACAATGTCACTTTTTATCGCTTCATTAAGTCTGCACGATGATTTACTCAATATTGCCAAAACTGGAATTATATTGGGCTCGTTTATAAGCATCTGCCTGGGAATATTCCTTCTATCTATTAGGAAAAAAGGCTGATTATTTCATTATTATCAGTTTGAACAGGTTTAGGCGATTGTCTTCGAGATAAAGTTCCCATTTAACCAAAAAGCGGCCCCAGCCTCAGGTCTGTCGCAAATGCCTCCTTGCGTATTATAAGTCGTCGCCTCAACGGAAATCAAATGATGGTTCAGAAATGCCCGGAAAAATCCGATAATAATATTTAACGCTGCGAATGAAAAAGGGGGTAATCTTTGTCTATTCGCATATTGTCAGGCTATCAGAATGTATATTGGCTCGCTATCGCCGCAATCTTCCTGTCTCTCAGCGGCCGGACGATGGCCGAGGATGATTGCTGTCCACTGGTTTCGGCTGGTGTCGAAACTGAGACCAATTCTCGATACCTTTGGCGTGGTCTTATTTTTAGTGACGGTGCCGTACAGCAGAGCACTCTATGGGTGACAATTACGGATGTCACGGCTTCCGTTTGGTTCAACCATGACATAAAGTCACGTTCAGTCAATTGGGGTCTGAACGAAATCGATTTGTCTCTGGCATATTCCACCAGCCTGAAAAATCTGGAAATAGAACCTTCGCTGAACTACTTTGGGTATCCATATCAGGACGAAAGCCCGGGGACCGCCGAGATTGGATTGAAGGTCGGCTACCCGGTAAGTCTGATCGAAATCTTCACCAATCATACTCTTGATATCAAAGAGTATCCACGCGCCTATTACGGGGAGGTCGGAATAGCATATCAGGTTAGTCCATCGGAACGTTCGTCTCTGGAGATATCCGCGACATTTGGGTGGGCCTCAACTCAATTCGCCATGGCCTACACAGGTGAAGCTCCCGATCAATTCCAGTTGGCTTCCCTTATAGCCGGTATTGACTATTATTTCTCCACACGGTTCTATGCGAGGCCACACATTGCCTATTCCTCAATATTGACAAAAGCCTATGAAACGGTGACAGGTAGCCGTGACCATTGGCAATTGGGACTAGCGATAGGAGCTGAATTTTAGTGTTGAGATATAGAATACAGACTAAATTGGCAATGATGCTGGGTATCGTCATGCTCGTTTTTGCCGGCGGCATGATAGTCCTCTTTCATTGGGAGAATGCCAAAGTCCAATCCATTTTGGATGGACGCGTTGAAGAAAAAAGAACGTTAGTCGTGGATCTGACCAATCTACTTGGCGAAAAGCTGAAAACATTTGCGTATGACTACAGCTTCTGGGATGATATGGTTTCGTTTATCAACCGGCCTGACAGTCTCTGGGCCCAGGAGAATATAGATATTGGCTTGGAGACATATAATTCAACAGTTGCCTGGGTCTATGATACTCAGTCGAAGCTCGTTTATTCGACATCAGATTCGCAATATTCCGCCTTACTTAACGATGCGACCCTTGACACGGTTATCATCGGCGCCTTCTCACGGGATTGGTTCAGCCATTTTTTTTACCACGGCCCGCAAGGTGTACTGGAAATCTTTACCGCCCCTGTACAACCCAGTGCGGATAATGAACGGAAAGCGCCGCCTGCAGGTTTCCTGATCGTAGGCAGAATCCTGAATATTCAGTATGTTGAACGGATTGGCGATATGACGCATATTACGGCGGCAATTATGCCCGCCAATTCTATGATATCGCCTCCCAGGACCGGGACTATTACATTTTATCAACCGCTGCCGGGAGTTGATGGTGAAACAGTCGCCTTTCTATACTGCCACGGCTACGACTCGCTATATGCCATGTATGATTGGGCCTCCCGTATCGGCATTATCCTCTTTATCTTACTGTGTTGCACTATCTTCTCTCTGCTGTTTATATCCATGTTTGTTTGGATCAACAAACCACTGAGAAAAATATCCTCTGCCCTTGAACGCGGCGACGTGCAGATGGTTACTCAGTTAGCTGAAACCAGATCTGAATTTGGCCAGATAGCGAGGCTTATCAAGGACTTTTTTAAGCAGAAGATGGAATTGGAAATACAAATCGAAGCCCAAAACCGCGCCCAGCAAGCCCTGTCTCAAAGCGAAAGCCGCTATCGCCTGATCGCGGAGCAGACCGGTCAGGTGGTTTATGATTGGGATGTGGAATCCGGTAAAATATCCTGGGCCGGGGCCATTGAAACCATTACCGGTTTCTCTCACGACGAGTTTAAGAAAATAAATGTCAAAGACTGGGAGCAGATGATTCACCCTCAGGATCGGTCAAAGGCTATGGCCGATCTGGACATGGCATTCAAAGCCGGCAGTAAATATATTGTCGAGTATCGTCTGCAACGCCGGGACGGTTCTTATATATTCATTGAAGACAATGGCATATTTATTAAAAATGACCGCAACGGATCTATTCAAATGCTGGGTACAATGAGAGATATCACCGAACATAAACAGGCCGAAGAGGAGCAGCGTTCGTTACAGGATAAACTTGAGAAGTCCCAACGTATGGAATCACTGGCGATTCTGGCCGGAGGCGTCGCGCATGATTTGAACAACATGCTCGGGCCGGTCGTTGGCTACTCTGAATTGCTTCTGATGAACATGCCCCCGGATTCGAAAGATGCTGGTAAAGTGCGGCGAATCATGAAATCGGCGCAGGATGCCGCCGATGTCATCCAGGACCTTCTGACACTGGCGCGCCGGGGACGATATGAAATGAAGTCTTTAAACATTAACCAGGTTGTTTTCTCATTCTTCGAATCCACCGGTTTTAACAGGCTGAAGGAACGGTATGGAAATGTGGAGTTGAAAACCAGTCTGGCTGAAAGTCTCAGTCCAATCAAAGGTTCCCGTCAGCATCTCGAAAAGGTTCTGATGAATCTGGCGACCAATGCCTGCGAGGCTATGCCCGCAGGAGGCATCCTCACTATTGAAACCGAAGAAAAATACATGGAAGCGCTTCTGGGGGGGAGTGGAAATATTGATAAGGGACAATACATCCTACTGAGGGTGAAAGATAGCGGCCATGGGGTCGACAAGAGCGATCTTCATCGGATTTTCGAGCCATATTTCTCGAAAAAGCATTTGGGACATAGCGGCAGCGGCCTGGGTCTGTCAGTCGTTTATGGAGTCGTGAAAGACCATGGCGGCTATTATGATATCATCTCGGAGCCGCAAAAAGGAACCGAGTTCATTCTCTATTTTTCCGCCTGCGATATACCGATCGAAAAAACAGTCAAGAATGACCGAACCTTACCCGGTGGGACCGAATCGATTCTGATTATTGATGATTCTCCGGAGCAGAGAGAAATGGCCTTCGACCTGATTTCCAGTCTTGGTTATCGCGTCAATAAGGCTGTCAACGGCCATGAGGCGATCCGCTACCTTCAGACAAATCAGGCAGACCTACTTATTCTCGATATGATCATGGAGCCGGATTTTGACGGCCTGGCGACGTACTGCGAAGTTATAAAAATTCGCTCTAATCAAAAGGCCTTAATCGTAAGCGGCTTTTCGGCCACGGAGAACGTTCAGGAATTGCATAGGCTCGGCGTTGGAACTTATATCAAGAAGCCATATACGCTGGAAACCATCGCGCGGGCAATTCGTACTGAACTTGATATCGATAATGAAAGCAAACTCGGTACATCGAAAATATATATAGACTGATTCATTCTCCCGACCTAATATACCAGCCATCGATAGAGGCTTTGCTATTCATATCGAAATCAAATCAGAGTAAAAGCCAGGTTTTACCCGAGCCGGGCGCGTCTTTTCCGTCGGTTGCCCTGGCCGACAGATTTCTTTTTGGTCGGCTTGTAACTTTTAAAGTCTAACCAGAAAGGAGTTTTTTTATTGGAATCATTTTGATTTAAATCAGTTGGTTGTGAGTTTTGCTGTTTGGTAACTCTTCGTTTTGATTCCGGTCGATTTGAATCTTTTCTTTTGAAATCTTTCCGTTTTGATTCAACTCGTTTTAGAGCATGTTTTTCAGAATAACTTTTTTTGTGATCCCGGACTTCTGAATAACGACCTTTTGAAGACTTTCGGTTTTGGAATTTTTCTTCTCTTGAATATTCGTTTTTCATATTCAACTGTTCAGGCTCTTTTATTAGAAGTCTCTCCGAAGGCAGGGTCGGAAGAGCCGAAATCGTCAGTTTGGTTTTCAAAAATCTTTCAAGATTTTTGATCCATCCCTCCTGAGCGGATGTGGCAAAAGAAATGGCGTGGCCGGTTTTTCCGGCACGACCGGTGCGACCGATACGGTGAACATAATCTTCCGAGTTGGCCGGCATATCGTAATTGACCACCAGTTCGATCCCGGTTACATCGATTCCACGAGCGGCAATATCGGTTGCGATAAGAATCTGATATCTTCCCCGTTTAAATCCTTCCAGAGCATGACGCCTTTGCAAGAGGCTTCGATTGGAATGAATTTCAGCCGTGGCAAAACCCATGTTGTTTACCTGCGTCGTCAATTTACGGGCCATCCATTTGGTTCTGGTAAAAACCAGCACCGGACCGGAACACTGTTTAAGCTGGACGGCCAAGAGTCGGCTTTTATCCCGTTGTTGGATAATAAACATCTCATGACTGATTGCTGTCGGTGTTACCCCGGAGCGATCAACTTCAATGCGGGTCGGATGTGCCATAATTTGTCCGGCGATAATCTCAATTTCTTTCGGCATGGTCGCCGCGAACAGCATCGTCTGACGTTTATCAGGAATCGATTTCATTATTTTTTTAATATCGGGAATGAATCCCATATCGAGCATCCGGTCGGCCTCATCCAATACAAAGATTTCAACTTTGGAAAGATTGACCGCTTTTCTTTCGATAAGATCCATAAGACGTCCCGGGGTGGCTATGATAATCCGGGGATTTCTTTTGAGAGCCTTCATCTGGAGAGAGACCGAAATTCCGCCGATCAGAACGACCGTGCCGATATGTAACGGGTGGTTGACAGCCTGAAGTGACTCTTCCACCTGAATGGCCAACTCGCGAGTCGGGACCAAAACAAGTCCGATACCTCGGCTGCCTCGTTCGCTTTCTGACAAGCGCTGCAACATCGGAATTCCATACGCCAGCGTCTTGCCGGAGCCTGTTCGGGCAATCGCGATAATGTCGTCGCCTCGAATACCGGCCGGTATCGATTCTTTTTGAATCGGGGTCGTATTTTTAAAGTTAAGTCGATTGATTCCCTTGATTAAGATCGGGCTTATACCCAAATTTTCAAATTCATTAACCGATTGTCTGGTCGTCTTATTACTTCTTCTGCTATAGCTTTCCAAAGCAGTGTCATGTAGTCGTTGGTTCAAGTTCAAGTAATCCTCTTTTTCGGAATTAAGTTAAGCGGGTGTGATTAGCCGTTGAGACAATAAAGCCTTAAATCGTTGATTGTCAAGGTAAAAGATGAAAATAAAGAATATCTGTTCGATATTATACCATCCTGCAATCCTGTCGAAAAAGGCTGACTGAACAATAGGTCGCATAGTTGAAATTCCTTTTAACTCTTTGACTATCCATCATTTACAGAGAATTGGGTTTGTTTCGTCACGCGAAAGTATTTTTCTGCTCCGATATTCAAATATAACCGCGAAGTGAAAAGCGGGTCCATTGCCCCAAAATGGGTTTGTTTTGTCAGAAAAAGGTTTTTTGCACTATCATCTTTGTTGCGAATTTGTCGGATAATATAATACATATAATTTGCCCTTTTATAAAAAGCAATCTTTGTGGATTAACATTGGTTTGGTGGGATAAGTGATAATCGTGTTTGGGATAGATTTTTGGCGTCAGTTCACACGCTCGTTTTCGACTCGCGCAAGAACTGACGCAGCAGAGGAATAGCAGAGTGGGTGACTTCAAAATTATACCTTTTCGACTTGACATGATACATAGCAGAACTGACGCAACAGAGGAGGGCATAGGCCATCCGCTCTGCGGTGCGTTTCTTAATGCATAGTATTTTACTCATTCGAACGGGGAGATTGCCACACCCTTCGATGAAGGCTGCGTTTTTCTCTCAGGGTTCGCAATGACTGCCGGTGGTCAGCTATTCGCCAGTGGGTAGTTCTTTGCCAGGACTAAAGAGTCCGAACTCCGGAGAGATTCGGACCAACCTAATAACTGTCTTGTGGCACAATAGCTTACACCCCGTTATAACCAAATTGTGAATATTATTCCTGATCTCAGCGAGAGACGATCGAAAAATAAATACTATTTTGTAAAAATAAGTGTAGGTTTTTTAGAAATAACCGATATATTAAGTAGTTAATGTTAATTTGAGCTCGACCTTTTCCGCAGTTTTGTCCTAAACCACATCACTCCGCCAAAGTTTAATCTTGAATTGATCGCGCAATCATGCGCAATATGTCATTTATCCTGAAAGGCTTGACTTCATGGAAGCAGTTTACTTCGGGATAAAAAATTACGGAGTGTAGGATGAATATCTACATCGGAAACATGTCGTTTGATACGACAGAAGATCAGTTACGCCAGGCTTTCGAGAGCTATGGTGAAGTCTCAACCGTCAAAGTCATTATGGACAGAGACAGCGGCCAGCCCAAAGGGTTTGCGTTTGTCGAGATGTCGGTAAAAGAAGAGGCTGCGGCTGCCATTAGTGGCCTAAATGGCCAGGACCTTAACGGTCGCGATCTGAATGTCAACGAAGCCAAACCGCGCCCGCAGGGCGGCGGCGGCGGCGGACGCAGATACTAAGAACGAAATAATAAGACCCGTGTCTATGTAAGCGCGGGAAATATTTCTAAGGAGACTGGCCTTTGGCCACTCTCCTTTTTTATTTTCTTATTGCCAATAAATGCCATTCTCACCGGATTATATAGAAATTTTCAACATGGCTCCTGACTGTCAACGACTTATTACCATGTGGAACAGGGGGATATGCCATATCGCGACTATTTTATGACCGTTTTTTGTTGATCTCAACGAAAGGCAATCGAAAATAAAAGGTATATTGCAAAAATAATCGTAGGTTTTTATCGAATTATCCGATATAATAAACAGTTAATATTAATTTGAGCTCGACCTTTTTCGT
The DNA here is from genome assembly GCA_964546545.1 of uncultured Ignavibacteriaceae bacterium. Classification (GTDB taxonomy): domain Bacteria; phylum Zixibacteria; class MSB-5A5; order GN15; family PGXB01; genus CAZJLX01. The sequence goes on from CAZJLX010000029.1 coordinate 12,141, forward strand.
AGTTTTGTCTAAACCACAACACTCCGCTAAGGCAAACCTTGAATTGATCGCGCAATGATGCGCAAATGTCATTTATCCTGAAAGGTCTGAATTCATGAGAAACAGTTCATTTCGGGATAAACAATTACGGAGTGTAGGATGAATATCTACATCGG
>CAZJLX010000030.1:0-12140 GCA_964546545.1 uncultured Ignavibacteriaceae bacterium
AGCAACAGTTAAATCGCCGCGGCGAAACAAATGGGATCGATGAATTTTCAATCTGTTTTGGTGCCCATCGTCTGGCGATGGTTAAAATAAATAATTTTAATTTGCTTGTCCTGTCACAACAGGATGAAGATGATTTGCTTAAAATCAGGTTAACACAGGCGAGCGATGTGGTCAGAAAATATTCATCCGAACGCTACAGCGGTTTGTTGATGGCGGGCGCGGAGGAGCAGAAATATGTATCAAGTACTTGAAGAACTTAACAAAACAAGTGGTATCACCGGTTCAATGATGGTGGGTAATGACGGGATCGTCATCGCCGCCGATTTGGATACTTCGTTTGAAGAAGAGGCGGTTGGCGCTCTGGCGGCTTCGATCACCAGTAATATCCAAAAATCACTGGATCGACTTGACCAAAAATTACTGTCACAGGTCACTATTGAAGCCGAGTCGGGAAAGCTCTTTTTTACCGGCAATGATATTGGTATCCTGGTTGTTACGGCACAGAATGATGTCAATATCGGTTTGATCAGACTTGAAATTAAAAACGCTCTGGCAAAAATGAAAGATCAAAATTAGGCAAGAATATGGTAGCAATAAATTATGCAACACGGGAAGTCACGTGTAAAATTGTTTATTACGGGCCGGGTTTATCAGGTAAAACAACCAACCTGATTTATATCCACAAAAAGGTTCCATCCAATACCAAGGGTAAGCTGATCTCGCTGGCCACCGAGGCTGATCGCACATTGTATTTTGACTTCCTTCCGATTAACATTGGAACCATTAGCGGTTTTGCCGCCAAATTTCAGCTTTATACCGTACCCGGCCAGGTTTATTACAATGCCACTCGAAAACTTGTGTTGCGCGGTGTCGACGGATTAGTCTTCGTGGCTGACTCTCAGCCGGATATGATGGAAAATCTGGCGGAATACGGTTATGATATAAATAATACACCGGTCGTTATACAGTATAATAAACGTGATCTGCCCAATGTCCTTCCGATCGAAGAGCTGGAATCAAAGCTGAACACTTTTGGCTGGAAATCGTTTGGGGCCTCGGCCACCGAAGGTGATGGGATCTTTGACACCCTTAAGATGATAATCAAAATTGTCCTGGAGAAAACGAAGAACAGTCAATCCACAATTAAATCTCAGGCGAAAGCGGGAACCAAAAGTTCGGAAACCAAATCCGTAACGGCCGCGGCATCTTCGTCCGATAAACCTGTGGTCTCAACATCGCCGATTACCGAGACCATCACTCCCGGGGTCAATGAAGAGGAAAATCCCACCGGGCCGATTCGTCAGACGGCTTATGATTCTGAACAACCGGCCAAAGTTGCTGCCTCGGCCAAAACTCAGGTTCAGCAAAACAAACCGATTACCGATAACGATGTTGACACAAAGTTGGCGGCCGATGAGATGAAATCGACCGCGGCTCCGAAGCCATTGGCGTCGGATGGAATTTCCTCGCCATTGGAACGACCCGGTGCTCAGCGTCCGTTCCCCGGAACAGACGCAGCTTCCGGCTCAGATTTCCGGCGTGAGCGCCGGATTACGATGTCCGACTTCCAGTCGTCATCACAGGAGGGTGAAGGCGTCTCGACAATGCAAACAGAAAATAATGATAAATCGGATGAAAACGACCTTAGCCTTCCATCACCGACTATGGCACCGTCAAGTCGTGTGGTAAAAAAGAAACGTGGTTTCTTTAAAAGGCTTTTTGGAATTAAGTAAATAGGGAGGTGCCATCAGTGAATGATGACAGCCTGATTATCTATGAAGAGGAGATCGAAAAGATCGACTCAACGCTTGCCCGGATGCTAAAAGGGGCCGAAGCTAAATGCGCTTTACTGGTGGATAAAGATGGCCATTTAATTACCCGTCAGGGTTTCACCCATTCGTTGGATACGACCGCTCTGGCGGCTCTATTGGCCGGCTCGTTTGCCTCGACCAAAGAAATTGCCAGATTGGTCGGCGAATCCGAATTTTCAGTCCTTTTTCATCAGGGTAAGAAAGACCATATCCATATGTCAATCGTGGGCGATCGTTCGATCCTGGCGGTTATATTCGATGATCGTACGACAATCGGTATGGTCCGGCTGTATGCCAAAGAGACAGCCCTGGAATTAGCCAGAGTAATCGCTTCGCTTAAAGCAGAAGAAAATCAGACGCCCCGTGGGTTATCTGATGATTTTGCCGACTCGGCAGGCGAGAAGCTGGATGATATCTTTCAGGATTAACATCGATTGGGCGGTATTCTTCGGTGCAGTCTATAATTGTATCCGCTGTAGTATAACCAAAAATTCGGGAATGGATTCATGTCGACCGAATTAGGAGTAATGCTGGTCAAGGCTGGGAAAATAACCCAGGAGCAACTGGATAAGGCCCTGACCCTGGTCAAGGATAAAAAAAGCAAGCTGGAGCAGGTGCTGCTTGAAATCGGCGCCATAGACTCTGAAGAAGAAATTACCACTTTTGTCGGTAAGCAGCTTAATATGGGAACGCTGCGTTTGTCCGACATTGAGCTGAATCCCGAAATCGTTCAATTGATACCGGTTGATATTGCCCGAAAGTTTAATGTTATCGCGGTCTCCCGTCTGGGTAAAAATCTGATCGTCGCCATTTCGGATCCCAATAATATATATGTCCTCGATGCCGTCAAATTTATAACCGGCTGCTCGATTCAACCGGTCATTTCGCCCGAAAAAGCGATTCAAAAGGCGATTGAAAACTATTATACCGAAGGTGAGGGATTTTCCGAACTGGTCAAAGGATTGGAGGATTATACCGATCTCGAGGTTGTTTCGACCGATGATGATTCCCCATCCGAAGCCGATTTGCAGTCGGCCATTCAGGACAAACCTCTGGTTAAGCTGGTCGATTCGATTATTGCCGATGCCATCAGAACCGGCGCCTCTGATATTCATTTTGAAACTTATGAAAAACGAATTCGAGTCCGATTTCGCATCGATGGTGATCTGAAAGAAAAAGCCCCGATACCTTTTAAATATCGAGCCGCCATTATCTCGCGATTAAAAGTCATGTCCGATCTTGATATCTCCGAAAGACGTCTGCCGCAGGATGGCCGTATCAAAATTAAAATTCATGAACGAACGGTTGATCTGCGTGTCTCTGTGTTGCCGACAATATTCGGCGAAAAGGTGGTTATGCGAATTCTGGATCCGAAATCGCTGATGGTTGATATGACCAGACTTGGTTTTTCACAGGGATCATTAAAAAGATTTTCGGATGCGATTCATCTGCCATATGGGATTATCCTGGTGACCGGGCCGACCGGTTCAGGTAAAACGACTACCCTGTACTCCGCCCTTAAGCAAATTAACACGACCGACATCAATATCATGACAGCTGAAGATCCGGTCGAGTTTAATTTCGACGGAATCAATCAGGTTATGGTTCGCTCTGCTATCGGGCTGACCTTTGCCTCGGCGCTTCGCTCGTTTTTACGTCAGGACCCGGATGTCATCATGGTTGGTGAGATTCGTGATGCCGAAACGGCCGAGATCTCGATCCGGGCTGCTCTCACCGGCCATTTGGTTTTCTCGACTCTGCATACCAACGATGCTCCATCATCAATTATGCGTTTGATAGATATGGGCATTCCAAACTACCTTGTCGCCGGTGCGACGCGTCTGATAATGGCCCAGAGAATGACTCGGAAAATCTGTCAGTCATGCAAAGAAGAGGTCAAACTGACGCAGGAACAACTCGAGGCTTTTGATGTCCCCGAGGAGATGCTGAAGGATATCAAGGCTTACCGCGGGGCCGGCTGTTCAGATTGTAACCACACTGGCAAATCGGGCCGGACCGGTATATATGAGGTCATGCCGATATCGAATAAAATCGAGCAGATGATTCTTTCCGGTGCCGATGAAAATGAATTGCGGGATGAAGCGATTAAAGAGGGGATGTTGACCCTGCGCATGGCAGCTTTGGATAAGATGAATAGTGGTATTATTTCGGTCGATGAGGTATTTGCCGTAACCTCTTGACACATAACATCTACTTTTTATAAATTCCTTATAAATCAAAGAGTTATGCCTTAATTCAGATGATTTTTGCTTCAGGATTCTCGATATAATTCCGATATATACTATGACAAGTTATGGAATAATATACAATATTTTATTGGAGATATAATGGTAGGCTTACGCGAATTATTAGAAGAAATGTGTAAATTAGGGGCTTCAGATTTACATTTTACGGTTGGTTCGCCACCGGTCTCAAGGGTCGATGGTAAACTGGTAAGAATGCCCTTTGACTCTCTCGGCCCGGAAGATACCCGAAAGCTGGCTTATTCGATTATGAATGAAAAGCAGCGGCTGAAATTTGAAACCAACTCCGAATTGGATCTTTCATTTGGTGTTGAACAAATGAGCCGGTTCCGGTGCAATGTCTTTATGCAGCGTGGCAATGTCGCTGTTGCCCTCAGGCAGATACCTTATGATATTTTGACTTTCGAAGATCTCGGCTTACCTCAGATCGCGGCTGATTTGGCCAAACTGCCCCGCGGTATGGTTCTGGTCACCGGGCCAACCGGTTCCGGTAAATCGACCACTTTGGCGGCTATGATCGATAAGATCAATCGGGAACGTCCCTGTCATATAATTACCGTTGAGGATCCGATTGAATATCTGCACCGTCATCAAATGGCAATAGTCAATCAGCGCGAAGTTTACAGCGATACGCAGTCATTCGCATCCGCTTTGAAGTACGCTTTGCGTGAAGATCCCGACGTGGTACTAATCGGAGAGATGCGCGATTTGGAAACCGTCGATGCGGCGCTGAATATTTCCGAAACCGGGCATTTGGCTTTTGCGACTTTACATACCAATTCGGCTTCGGAATCCATCAACCGTATTATTGATGTTTTCCCCACCAATCAACAGCAGCAGGCACGAGTCTCATTATCATTCTCGCTCCAATCGGTTATCTCGCAATGTCTGATCCCCAAAATCGGCGGTGGCCGCGCTTTGGCTCTTGAAGTTCTGGTCGTCACTCCGGCGGTTCGGGCACTGATCAGGGAAGATAAGATTCATCAAATTTACAGTATGATTCAGTCGGGTCAGAAATATGGTATGAAAACGATGAATCAGTCACTGGCTGAACTTTATAATACCGGAAAAATAACCATCGGCGATGCGATGGGATTTAGCAGTAATACACAGGAATTAAACGAAATGTTATCGAGGAATCAATCACCGGCCATGGCCTGACGGCCAAGTCGTGAAAGGTGTCAGATATGCCTGTATTTGAATATAAGGGAAAGACGCTGGCTGGCTCACCCGTCCAGGGTGCAATTTCGGCCAAGGATCGCCCGGATTTGGAAAGAATGTTAAGGCGCAATCGAATCCTGGTTTCGTCCGTTCGTAAAAAACCAACCGAGCTGAAAATCAGGTTTGGAACCGGCATTAAAAAAGTCGAAATCTCTCGTTTTACGCGACAGTTCGCCACTATGATCGGTGCCGGTTTACCGATGGTGCAATGTCTGGAGATTATGGCCTCGCAGGTCGAAAATAAGGAACTTGCTAAAGTAATCTCCGAAGTGAAAGAGGGTGTTCAGGGCGGGGCCACGCTGGCCGATGCTTTGGGCAAACAGCTTAAGGTCTTTGATCAGCTATATGTCAATATGGTCGAGGCGGGCGAAATGGGTGGTGCCCTGGATACAATCCTGGTGCGGCTGGCGGTTTACAGAGAAAAAGCAGATGCTCTGGTACGTAAAGTTAAGGGTGCCATGATTTACCCCGCAGTCATTTCAGTCGTAGCCGTGACTGTTACCATAGCCATGCTGGTCTTTATCGTTCCGGTTTTTGCCGATATGTTTGGATCGCTGGGTGCCGAACTTCCGGAACCGACTCAGGTTATTTTGGCTATCAGTAATTTTTTGCAGAGTAATTTTCTTCTGATTATAGGCGGTCTGATTGGTGTTACGTTCGGCTTTTTATACTGGGTGAAAACACCTTCGGGACGAGCACAATTCGATGCCGCTCTTTTAAAGGCGCCGGTTTTTGGAAATCTGGTTCGTAAATCTGCGGTTGCCAGATTTACCCGGACGTTGGGGACGCTTCTTTCATCTGGTGTCTCGATTCTTGACGCCCTGGAGATCACGGCCAAAACGGCCGGAAATGTGGTGATTGCCAGCGCTATTAAAAAATCAGTGTTGTCAATCGCCGAAGGTGATACAATTACCGCCCCGCTCAAAGAGTCGGGTGTTTTTCCTCCGATGGTAACGCAGATGATATCGGTCGGTGAAAAAACCGGCGGTCTTGATGATATGTTACAGAAAATTGCCGATTTTTATGATGAAGAGGTAGATGAAGCGGTATCCGCGCTGACGTCGGTCATCGAACCTATTGTGATTGTGCTGATGGGTATTGTTATCGGTGGCATTATGATTGCTATGTATCTGCCGATGTTTGATATTATCGGGAAGATATAAATTGAATAAATAAATAAGGGCGCCGTTCCCGGCGCCCTTTTATTTTGTTATGACAGATCAGAATATAACCATTAAGGCCGGCTTGTTATTGGCGCTGAGGCTGATAACGTACGTCTTGATATCGGTAATTGTTATCTATTGGCTGAAATTCCCGAGAGTCCTGATCGGTCCCTATCTGACCTATTCATTCTTCACCCTGTCACTACCGATTATATTTGTACTGAAGCGCTGGCTGGAATTTAAATTCCTGCTGCAGGTTATGTTGATAGCCCAGACCATATTGGAAATCGCGGTGATTGGTAGTATTATCTACATCACCGGCAATATTTCTTCCGCTTATTCGGCCCTGTTTATCCTGACAATTATTTCTATTGCGTTAGTAATGAATCTGGCCGGGACATTAAGTATCGCCTCACTGATATCAATCGCTTATGCCTGTATTGTCTGGTTTGGTCTGTCAATTCACGGTGTTCCCGGTTCGTCAAGCAAAGCGCTGGAGATGATTTTTTCTTCAGGCGATGCCGCCTTTTACAATATCTTTCTGCATATTCTTACTTTTTTCCTGGTTGCTTTTGTTTCCGGATTTCTGGTCGAACGACTTAAGAAAAAGGATAGGGAATTGGCCGATGTTTCGTATGCGTTGGTTCAGGCCCGACTTGATACCGATGATATACTAAGTCATTTGAACTCAGGTTTACTTACGATCGACAGCGACGGTCGAATTATTTATTATAATCGTGCGGCTCGCGATATTCTCGGATTCGATCAATCGGAAGCCCGCGGCCAGGATTTCAGAGAGGTCTTTGGCTCCCGCCTGCCGCAATTGACGGAAAATCTTCAAAATGTCCTAAGGACCAACGAACAAAATCACAGGAATGAAATAGAAATTAGTGATGAATTCGGCGAAAATATACCGATTGGCATTTCGACATCGTTGTTACTTGGTGACGATAATAAAATCCGGGGTGTTATAGCCATTTTCCAGGATTTAACCGAAACCAAAGAACTGGAGAAAAAAATAAGAGATGCTGATAAGATGGCCGCGGTTGGCGAATTGTCGGCCTCGATTGCTCATGAGATAAGAAATCCTTTGGCGGCTATCTCCGGTTCGGTTGAGGTTCTACTGGGTGAACTCGATGTGACCGGTGAGAATCGTCGTCTTATGGAACTGATAGTGCGTGAGTCTTCGCGTTTGAATAATATTCTTTCCGATTTTCTGCTCTATGCCCGCAGTAAGCGCTCGGCTTTTACCCGGGTCGAATTGTGTCATCTGGTCAGCGATGTCTTGCAGGTTATCAAACATCAACCGTCATATCAAAATAATATGTCAATCAAATTCAACGCCTCCGAATCTTTTGTCTATGTTTTTGGCGATGAGGATCAGATTAAACAAATCCTGATTAATCTGATTGTAAATGCCTGCGAAGCGATTGATCCGGAAAAGGGTGAAATACAGATTAATATAATTGCCGAATCGACCGAAACCGCCCTGGTTGAAATCAAGGATAACGGTCCCGGGATTGATCCGATTAACGCTTCCAGACTGTTCGCGCCTTTTTTCTCAACCAAAAAAGAGGGGACAGGAATGGGATTGGCAATTGTTCAGCGCCTGTGCGGATATCTGAATATCGACCTTCTTTTTAATGTAACGCCCGGTTTCGGAGCCGTATTTGGCCTTAAATTCAGACGTGCTCCCGGCCTTCAAGCCTTAAAAAAACAGACCGAACCAGCAGTTTTAGCCGAATGATCGTTTAATTTATCCTGCCGCAAAAATATAATTGGCCTTGATTTTCAATCATAATTGTATAACTTTGGTAAATTACTTAAAAAAAGGCAGGAAAATATTATGACAGTCAGAAAGACAACACTTTTTTTATTATTAGTTTTTATTGTCTTATTCGTCGGCAGCTGCAAGAAACGGGGGATGACCCGGGAACAAATTATAAAGAATAATTACCCGGTCGCCGTTATTGATTCCACCAAAGAAGTCCTGTTATCAACTTTATTTGATCGACTCGCTGATAGTGAATTGCTTGTAAACGGTGGGCTGATTGATTCGACCATTTATATTGATACCCTTAATGCAATTCTGATAGATTCGATTATTTCTCTTGAGGCCGATACGGTTGATTTATCAAAAGAGAGGGCGCTTTTTTACACTTTTACATTACGCTTCAACGATTTCTATATGAATCATGTATATCAACGCCTGGTTCTCGATTCGATAATTGTCGATTCGGCGGCGGTTGATTCCTTTTACCGGGCCAATCCCGAATATTTCTACTATGATGAGCAGGTTCATGCACGGCATTTGGTTGTCTCGGCTGTTGGATTACGACTTGGCCGCGATTCGGCTCTGTATAGCGAATATACCGATGAGCAGCTTGACTCGATTGCCGAAAATAAAGTCTATGAAATCAAGAAAAAAATTGATAACGGCGCCGAATTCGGCCATATGGCCAATGAATATTCGATGCATCGTCAATCCGGCGATGCTGACGGTGAGCTTGGTTACTTCTCCCGAGGGAAATATTCTAAAGAATTCGAAGATGTTGCTTTTTCACTGCCGAAGGGAACTATCTCCGATCCCTTTAAGTCACCAGACGGCTGGCATCTGGTACAAATCATTGATCATGTTGATTCCGGGGTCGCCCCTTTAGCAGGAAATTTATATCAGGAAGCGGCCCGGGCCGTAGCCGCCACTCAGGCCAGGCAGAGAGCTGCAATATTAATGGACACACTCTTTCAGAAAGCTGAACTGGTTTTCAACGAAGAGGTTTTAAGCGGGAATATCCACGATTATCCCCCGGAAACGTGGGCGGCTATAGTCAACGGACTTGATACTCTGACCCTGTTTCGGTTTCCGGATCACCTGCATATGTATAAATCAAGTAACAATATCGATAGCCTGACATTAAACGATATCAAAAATGCTCTTTTTCAATTAGCCCAGAAATATATATTGATGCAGGCCGGTGATCGACTCGGCTTTAACGAGGATTCTTCCTCAATCAATACCTACAACAGTCTGTATCATAACTATGCCATGTCGGTTATAAAACGCGGGGATGAAACTATTGACTGGCGTCCTTCGGACAGCCTGGTTGAGGATTATTATAAAAGCCACATAGACCAATATACTTTTGAAAAACCAATCTATGTTCAGCATATCATAATGAGTGATTCACTTTTCGGAGAATATCTGCGCGAACTGGCGCTGTCCGGAATGGACTTTCTTGAACTTGCCCGCGAACATTATCCCGGCGAAGAAGAGATAAGAATCGCGGCGGCCGACCTGGGTTATATCGGCCCCGGCGAAATGCCCGAAAAATTTTACAATGCGGCTAAAAAAACACAGGTCAAAGGTGTCTCGCATCCGGTTAAGACCGAGTGGGGTTATCATATTATTAAGGTGCTGGATAAAAAGCAGGATATATCATTAGTCGAAGCCAAGCCGGATATTATTAGGATTCTCCGCGCTCAACATCAGAAAGAAGTTGATCGACAGTGGAAAAAGGATCTGTTGGCGCGACATAAAATTGATTACAATCTGGATAAAATAGGTATTATCGAGTTGCCGTCCAAAAAATATCGATAAGAAATCGGTTTAATATTAGTGGATAACAACCAGCCTAAGCAGCTGCCCTATAAACGGGAAGTTTTACGAAAACTGACCCATCTTTTCGCATTCGTGATTCCGGGCAGCTATCTTTTCATTCCGTTAAGTAAATCCACCATGCTGGCCATCATGATTCCGGTCGCGATGACAATGTTTCTTATTGATATCTCCCGCCTGCGGGACTGGAAATTATGGCATCTGCTGCGTCGATTGATTTTGCCGGTTATACGCGAATCGGAAGAACTCGGGAATTTTACCGGAGCGACATATATTCTGGCGACAGCTGCGCTTACGATTGCCCTTTTTTCGCCCGCGGTAGCGATCCTGTCATTATGCTATATTATTGTGGGTGATCCGGCATCGGCTCTGATCGGACGCCGATTCGGAATTCACAAATTCAAAAACCGTTCGTTTGAGGGATCTCTTGCTTTCCTGGTCGCCTGCCTGATGATTATGTTTATCGTGCCGGATATTTCTCTTACAGTACGAATAATCGGCGCTTTGGTCGCCACTATTACCGAAGCGCTGTCGTTTAATATCGATGATAATGCCACCGTCCCGCTGGTTAGCGGTACGGTAATGACAATTCTGATAAACTTCCTTTAATACGCCGAAAATCGATAGTTTTTATTTCATCGGAATATGGTATGTCAGCATGCCGCTGATATGCATACCGCTGCCACCCAGACCATTGCTGATATCAAACTTACCGCTTTCTCCGTTGCCAATGCTGTATCTTATCCACCGATATGCGGCCCGCCCCCCAAGACTTACATTGGGCGATAAAAATATTTCCGCTCCGCCGCCGATATTAATACCGAATCCGGTATATTTGGCATCTGTTTCATTGTAATATCCGATATTATTACCACTGGTTGTCAAACCTGCACCATCTTTGACTTTTATCCAGGGCATGGCCAATCCGATAAGTAAATACAGATCGGTTGGAGTCGAGGAATAAATTCCTTTAGTATCGAAATTAATAATTCCGAATGTGGCATCGCCGGTAAACCCCATCCAACTATAATCATGCATTGTCAGTTGATAACTTGCTTCGACCGCATATCCGGTTTTATTTGCGCCGATATGGCGGTAGCCAATCATACAGCCAAACCCGATTGCACCATCTATTTTGGGCACCATAATTATTTCACCGGTCGGTGCTGTCAGAAAGAGTTTCCCCGTGAAATCACTCCCGATCGTATTATAGGGCAGATTCAAACCGATATAGATTTCTTTTTTATGAGGTTGCTTTTTTTCTATGCCAAGGGCTGACAAATTTAATATAAAGAAAAAGACCAGAACAGGGATAATGACTCGGGTGATTAAAGAATTCATTTTTGGCTCCTTTTTTTAAATGGCCGACATAAAGTCGACTATAATAAACAAGTTGATATTTACAAATTATACAAATGTAATATATGCGTCAATACCGGGTATCGCTTTTTATGATTTTCCTTTGAAATCTTATTCAATGCGACATATATTGCCCGTATGAATATTATTGATTTGCGGTCCGATACGGTTACCAAACCTTCACCCGGTATGCGTCGCGCGATTGCCGAAGCGGTCGTCGGCGATGATGTCTTCGGCGACGATCCGACGGTCAATAAGCTCGAACAAAAAGTCGCCGAGCTGTTCGGCAAGGAGGCCTCGCTGTTTGTCCCGTCTGGGACAATGGGCAACCAGGTGGCGCTTAAAACGCTCTCCCGGCCGGGCTGGGAGCTTATCTGCGAACGGGAATGCCATATCGTCAACTATGAGGTGGGCGGCCCGGCGGTGCACTCGTCGCTTATGATAAATATGCTTGACTCCGAATATGGTTTTCTGACCGCCGAACAGATAGAGCGAAATATCCGGCATCTTGATATCCACTGCCCGGAAACAAAAATAGTCGCGCTGGAAAATACGCATAACCGTCAGGGCGGGACAATTTATCCGCTCGAAGAAATAAAAAAAATACGGCAGGTCGCCGACCGGCATAATCTGTTTATGCACCTCGATGGGGCGCGGATCTGGAATGCTCATATAGCAACCGGAATCCGGCTGGCTGACTGGGCGG